>VBDL01000741.1 GCA_005884255.1 Betaproteobacteria bacterium
TCCGGTCACCACCGCGAGCACCGACAACAAGGCCGCCGCGGCGCTCGCCGCGGACAAGATGGCCGAGCTGATCGGCAAGGCCGGCGAGGTGGCGGTCGTCGCTCACGACCAGACCAGCCGCACCGGCATCGACCGGGTCGAAGGTTTCGTCGGCCGCATCAAGTCGACCTATCCGAACATCAAGGTCGTCAGCGTCCAGTACGGCGGCGGCGATCACCTGAAGTCGACCGAGGTCACCAAGTCCATCCTGCAGGCCAACCCGAACTTGAAGGGCATGTTCGGCGCCAACGAGGGCTCGGCGATCGGCGTGGTCAACGGCGCGAAGGAGATGAAGCGCAAGCTGGTCATCATCGGCTACGACTCCGGCAAGCAGCAGAAGGACGCCATCCGCGACGGCACGATGGCCGGCGCGATCACGCAGAACCCGGTGGGCATCGGCTACAAGACGGTGGAGGCCGCGGTGAAGGCGCTCAAGGGCGAGAAGCTGCCCAAGGTGATCGACACCGGCTTCTATTGGTACGACAAGACCAACATCGCCGATCCGAAGATCGCCGCGGTGCTGTACGACTGAAGTCTTCGGCCATGACCACCATTCGCTCCCTGCGCGTCCTGGACGTGCGCTTCCCGACCTCGGCGCATCTCGACGGCTCCGACGCGATGAACCCGGACCCCGACTACTCGGCGGCCTACGTCATCCTCGACACCGATCAGGCCGGGCTCGAAGGGCACGGCCTGACTTTCACCATCGGCCGCGGCAACGAGATCTGCTGCGCCGCCATCCGCGCGCTGGAGCATCTGGTGGTCGGCCTCGACTTGAGCTGGATCGCCGAGGACATGGGCCGCTTCTGGCGCCACGTCACTGGCGACAGCCAGCTGCGCTGGATCGGGCCGGACAAGGGGGCGATCCACCTGGCGACCGCCGCGGTGGTGAATGCCGTGTGGGACCTGTGGGCCAAGGCCGAGGGCAAGCCCGTGTGGCGACTCGTTGCTGACATGAGCCCCGAGGAGCTGGTGCGGCTGATCGACTTCCGCTACATCACCGACTGCATCACGCGCGATGAGGCGCTCGCGCTGCTGCGCGAGCGTGCCGTGAGCAAGGCCGAGCGGCTGGCCGATCTCGAAGCCCACGGCTACCCGTGCTACACGACCTCGGCCGGCTGGCTGGGCTACGACGATGCCAAGCTGCGCCGACTGGCGCAAGAGGCGGTCGATGCGGGCTTCTCGCACATCAAGCTCAAGGTCGGCCGCGACTTGCAGGACGACATCCGGCGGCTCCGCGTCGCGCGCGAGGTGCTCGGCCCCGATCGCCAGTTGATGATCGACGCCAACCAGGTGTGGGACGTGGACCAGGCCATCGAGTGGCTGTCGCATCTCGCGTTCGCCAGGCCCTGGTTCATCGAAGAGCCCACCAGCCCCGACGACATCGAAGGGCACCGGCGCATCCGCGAAGCGGTGAGGGGCTCGATGCAGGTGGCCACCGGCGAGATGTGCCAGAACCGCATCGTCTTCAAGCAGCTCATCATGCGCGGCGCCATCGACGTGGTGCAGATCGACGCCTGCCGCCTCGGCGGCGTGAACGAAGTGCTCGCCGTGATGCTGATGGCCGCCAAGCACGGCCTCAAGGTCTGCCCGCATGCGGGCGGCGTGGGGCTGTGCGAGTACGTGCAGCACCTGTCGATGATCGACTACCTGTGCATCGCCGGCACCAAGGAGGGCCGCGTGATCGAGTACGTCGACCATCTGCACGAGCATTTCGTCGACCCCTGCGTGGTGCGCGATGCGGCCTACATGCCACCGCGCCGCCCGGGCTATTCGATCGAGATGAAGCCGCAGTCGCTGGCGCAGTACACGTTCAAAAGCTGAGCAGGAGAGCCTCGTCATGGACCTGCATCTTCAGGACAAGATCGTCATCGTGACAGGCGGCGGCGCGAGGGGGCGGTGCCGGTGATCCTCGGCCGCAGCGCGCTGCATGCCGACTTCGAGGCCGAGCTGCGCTCGCTGTCCCCGCGCTTCGCCTTCTTCCAGCTCGAGCTCGCCGACGAGGCGGCCTGCGCCGACGCGGTGGCGCGCACCGTCGCCGGGTTCGGCGGCATCGACGCGCTGGTCAACAACGCCGGCGCCAACGACGGGGTGGGGCTGGCGGCGGGCCGCGCGGCCTTCCTGCGCTCGCTCGAAGCGAACCTGGTGCATTGCTACGTGATGGCGCAGCTGTGCGTCGAGCAGCTCAAGGCCCGGCGCGGCGCCATCGTCAACATCTCATCCAAGACCGCACTCACCGGCCAGGGCGGCACCAGCGGCTATGTGGCGGCCAAGGCCGCCCAGCTCGGGCTCACGCGCGAATGGGCGGCCGAGCTGGCGCCGCACGGCGTGCGCGTCAACGCGGTGCTGCCGGCCGAGGTGATGACGCCGATGTACGCGCAGTGGCTGCAGGCGCGGCCCGATCCCGCCGCCGCGCTCGCGAGCATTACCGCGCGCATCCCGCTCGGCCACCGCATGACCACCGACCGAGA
>VBDL01000742.1 GCA_005884255.1 Betaproteobacteria bacterium
CGAACGTCGAGGTCGCGAGCGCGGCAGGACCGCGCAGCGTGGCGGGCGGGCTCAGTCCAGATTGAAACCGAGCTCGACGATGCCGAGCTGCGCGTGATGCAGCGGCTCGAAGCGCCATTGCTTCACCGCCGTCATCGCTGCCGTGTTCAGCCGCGCGTGCGTGGTCTTCACCACTTCCGTGCTGCCCACGGTGCCATCCGGCTGCACCGTGAACTTCACTTGCACCGTGCCCTTGCGCAGGTTGCGCATCAGGCCACCGGGGAACTCGGGGTCGACCTGCGCCTTCAGCACCAGCGGCTCCTCGGTATCGTCCTCGGGCGGCGGCTCTGCCGGCTTGTCCCGGCGTGCGGTCGGTGGAGCGAGCACCGTCACGCTCTCGGTACCCGGCCCGGCGGGCTTGGCCGACTCTGCCGCAGCTGGAGCCGCGGCGGCTTGCGGGGCCATGCTCGGGGCTGGCGCGGCCTTCTCCGTGCGGGCCGCCAGCGCCTTGGGCGCCTCGGTCTTGGCCTCCCGCACCGCGACTTCCTTCACCGCCGGGGCGGGCGCGGCCACGGCCGTCGGTGCGGCAGCCGGCGCATCCTTGCCCGGCTCGCGCGCCTTGCGCGGCTTATCCGAGTGCATGAGGATCCACTTGAAGACCTTGTCGCCTTCGCGCGAGGCGCGCTCGCTGGCTGAAGCGGGACCGGAGGCACTCGGCGATGGGGCCGGCGCGGAGGCCTGGCCCCAGGCCGGAGCGGCAGTGCCGAGCAACGCAGCGACGGCCAGGCCGATGGCCGGCAAGGCGAGCGAGTGCTTCATCGTGATCCTCCAACGCGTCCTTATCCGGGCTCGTGGCCCGACCGCCATAGCACAGTGCGTGGATCACACTGGCTTGCAATTTGCCGCGCAGTGTAGCGAGCAGCGTGCCAGCCCCGCCCACCGAACAAACCCGAGTTCGCGCCCGCTGGCGTGACCGGGATCACGCGCGGAGCCGGCCGGCGCACGGCGCTAGACTGCCGAAGTGATCCCGCCCGCCTTCCTCCAGGACCTGCTCGCCCGCGCCGACATCGTCGAGATCGTCGGGCGCTACGTGCAGCTGAAGAAGGCCGGCATCAACCACAAGGGCCTGTGCCCCTTCCACGGCGAGAAGACGCCGAGCTTCATCGTCAGCCCGACGCGGCAGACCTATCACTGCTTCGGTTGCGGCGTGCATGGCAATGCCATCGGCTTCCTGATGGAGCATGCCGCGCTGAGCTTCCCCGATGCGGTGCGCGAGCTCGCTCAACAGCTGGGCATGGCCGTGCCCGAGGACGAGCGCTCGCCGCAGGAGCGCGAACAGGCCGCGCAGGCGCGCGCCAAGCAGACGACGCTTACCGAAGCGCTGGCGCGCGCCGCCGAGCACTACCGCAAGCAGCTGAAGGCCACGCCGCGCGCGGTCGATTACCTCAAGCGCCGCGGCCTCACCGGCGAGATCGCCGCGCGCTTTGGCCTCGGCCATGCGCCGCCGGGCTGGCGCACGCTGGCCGGCGTGTTCCCGCAGTACGACGACGCGGTGCTGGAGGAATCGGGGCTCGTCATCGCGCAAGGCGACGACGAGGCCGAGCGCAAACGCTATGACCGCTTCCGCGACCGCATCATGTTTCCGATCCGCTCGGTGCAGGGCGAAGTGATCGGCTTCGGCGGCCGCGTGCTCGACAGCGGCGAGCCCAAGTACCTGAACTCGCCGGAGACACCGGTGTTCGTCAAGGGACGCGAGCTCTATGGCCTGCACGAGGCGCGGCAGGCGCTGCGCGCCAAGGGCTACGCGCTGGTGGTCGAGGGCTACATGGACGTGGTCGCGCTGGCGCAACTGGGCTTCGAGAACGCGGTGGCGACGCTCGGCACCGCCTGCACCGAGGAGCATGTGCGCAAGCTGCTGCGCTTCACCGAATCGGTGGTGTTCAGCTTCGACGGCGACGCTGCCGGCCGCCGCGCTGCAGGCCGCGCGCTCGAGGCCTCGCTGCCGCACGCCAGCGACACGCGCAGCTTCCGCTTCCTGTTCCTGCCGCCGGAGCACGACCCGGACTCGTTCATCCGCGAACTCGGCAGCGATGCCTTCGAAGCCGCCGTGCAAGCGGCGGTGCCGCTGTCGCGCCAACTGCTGGAGACGGCGCGCGAAGGCTGCGATCTCACCACCGCGGAAGGACGCGCGCGCATGCTGGCGCAAGCGAAGCCGCTGTGGTCCGCCCTGCCCGATGGCGCGCTGCGGCGGCAGATGCTCGGCGAGTTCGCGAGTGCCGGCCAGTTGCCGGTGGCCGACCTGACCCAGCTGTGGGGCGGTGCCGCGCCGGTGGCACAGGAGCCGCGGCCGGCCTCGCCTGCCGCGCGGCCGCCGTTGCGTCGGCCACTGGCACGCCAGCCGATTCGCCAGCCGGCCGACAACGCCGCCTGGGTGCTGGCCGCCCACTGCGAGGCCTGGGAGCGGCTGTCCGGCGCCCAGCACGAATTCCTCTGCGGCCTCGACAGCTGGCATGGCGAGTTCTTCCGCTGGCTCGATCGCGAAGTGCACGAGCAAGGCTTCATGCCCTGGGCCGTGCTGCAGGCGGCGGCTGCTAGCGAGGAATGGCTGGCCCAGCTCAGTGCCATCATGGCCCGCGATCCGGATCTGCAGCCCCCGCCCGAGGAGCTGCCCGATATCGTGGACCAGGCCTGGAAGGCCGAAAAGGTGAACGAAGCCACGCGAGTCAAGGCCGAGGTCATGGCCGCTTTGACGAGACCACGTTCCTAGACGATAATTTAGGGTTTGTACGCGCGGCAAGAGTGACAGCAGCACCTCCGGGCCCCGGCCACCCCATGACAGGGGTTGAAACCAGAGGCCACCCTACGAAACGTCAACGCCAGCTTGCCCGCCCGACCAACCCGGTCACCGATCACGGTGCCGGGTATTTCGCTTGCCGTTGCATCTTGCTGTCTTGCAGCGGATCAAAGCCGCCCGCACCTGATCCAAGCATCGCCGCCACTTCAGACCCGAGGAATCGCATGACCGCCGCCAAGAAGAGCGCCCCCATCAAAGCCGCAAAGACCTCTTCGCCCAAGGCCGACAAGGCCGAGGACAAGAAGAAGGCCACCGCTGGCAAGCCCGCGGCGAAGGCCGGCGCGGCGGATGCCAAGCGTGGCCGCAAGCCGGGCAAGGAGGCCGAGGCGAAGAAGGAAGACCTGCCTGAGGAGGACTTCGCCGACGTCGAGGCCGAGCTGGAAGGCGAGGTCGAGGCGGCCGAGGAAGCCGAAGGCAAGGCCAAGGCCAAGCCGCTGCGCATGAAGGTGTCGCGCGCCAAGGAGCGCGCGCTGATGCGCGAGTTCGGGCTGGACGAGACCGCGCTCACCGAAGAGGAAGTCGCCAAGCGCCGCCAGGAGCTGAAGACCCTCATCAAGATGGGCAAGACGCGGGGTTTCCTGACGCACCAGGAAATCAACGACCACCTGCCCGAGAAGCTGGTCGACAACGAGATCATCGAAGCCATCGTCTCGATGCTCAACGACATGGGCATCGCGGTGTATGAGCAGGCGCCCGATGCGGCCACGCTGCTGATCGCCGGCGGCGCCAGTGCCACCGCCACCGAAGAAGAGGCGGAAGAGGCGGCTGAGGCCGCGCTGTCCACGGTCGACTCCGAATTCGGCCGCACCACCGACCCGGTGCGCATGTACATGCGCGAGATCGGCACGGTCGAGCTGCTCACGCGCGAGGGCGAGATCGAGATCGCCAAGCGCATCGAAGGCGGCTTGCAGTACATGATGCAGGCGATCAGCGCATCGCCGACGACCATCGCCGAGATCCTCGCGATGTCCGACAAGATCGGCGCCGGCGAGATGGGCATCTCCGAGGTGGTCGATGGCTTCGTCTCCGACGACGAGGCCGACGACTACGTGGCCGAGGAAGACTTCGACGAGTTCGACGAGGAAGAAGACGACGACGGCGCCGGCGGCAGCAAGGCGCTGACCAAGAAGCTCGAGGAAATGAAGGCCGCCGCGATCGTGCGCTTCGGCGAGCTGCGCACGCATTTCGAGCGCATGCGCCGCGCCTACGAGAAGGAAGGCTACAAGTCGCCGGCCTACAACAAGGCCCAGCTGGCGGTGAGCGCCGAGATCATGAGCATCCGCTTCACGGTCAAGACGATCGAGAAGCTGTGCGACATCCTGCGCAGCCAGGTCGACGACGTGCGCCGCTACGAGCGCGAGCTGCGCAAGATCCTGGTCGACAAGTGCGGCATGCCGCAAGAGCATTTCATCAAGAGCTTCCCGCCGAATTCGTTGAATCTGAAGTGGGCCGAGAAGGAAATCGCTGCCGCCAGGCCCTACAGCGCGGTGCTGCAGCGCAATCTGCCGGCAGTGCAGGAGCTGCAGCAGAAGCTGATCGACCTGCAGGCGCGCGCCGTGGTGCCGATCGACGACCTGAAGCAGATCAACAAGCGCATGAACGAGGGCGAGAAGGCCTCGCGCGACGCGAAGAAGGAAATGATCGAGGCCAACCTGCGCCTCGTGATCTCGATCGCGAAGAAGTCCACCAACCGCGGCCTGCAGTTCCCCGACCTCATCCAAGAGGGCAACATCGAGCTGATGAAGGCGGTCGACTAGTTCGAATACCGCCGCGGCTACAAGTTCTCGACCTACGCCACGTGGTGGATCCGCCAGGCCATCACGCGCTCGATCGCCGACCAGGCCCGCACCATCCGCATCCCGGTGCACATGATCGAGACGATCAACAAGATGAACCGCATCTCGCGCCAGCAGCTGCAGGAGTTCGGCTACGAGCCGGATGGGCCGACGCTGGCCGAGAAGATGGAGATCCCCGAGGACA
>VBDL01000749.1 GCA_005884255.1 Betaproteobacteria bacterium
CGGCGGCTACCAGGCGCTGCGCAAGATCCTCGGCAAGGCGGGCGGCGAGCCGCTGACGCCAGAGCAAGTGGTCGCCGAAGTGAAGACCTCCGGCCTGCGCGGCCGCGGCGGCGCGGGCTTCCCCACCGGCCTGAAGTGGAGCTTCATGCCGCGCCAGTTCCCCGGCGCGAAGTACCTGGTGTGCAACTCCGACGAGGGTGAGCCCGGCACCTGCAAGGACCGCGACCTCCTCGCCTACAACCCGCACATCGTCATCGAAGGCATGATCATCGCGGCCTTCGCGATGGGCATCCGCGTCGGCTACAACTACATCCACGGCGAGATCTTCGAGATCTACGATCGGTTCGAAGAGGCGCTGGAAGAAGCGCGCGCAGCGGGCTACCTCGGCGACAAGATCCTCGGCAGCGAGTTCAGCTTCCAGCTGCACGCGTTCCACGGCTTCGGCGCCTACATCTGCGGCGAGGAAACCGCGCTGCTCGAGTCGCTCGAAGGCAAGAAGGGCCAGCCGCGCTTCAAGCCGCCGTTCCCCGCGAGCTTCGGCCTCTACGGCAAGCCGACGACGATCAACAACACCGAGACCTTTGCCGCGGTGCCGTGGATCATCAACAACGGCGGCCAGGCCTATCTCGAGATCGGCAAGCCGAACAACGGCGGCACGAAGATCTTCTCGGTGGTGGGCGATGTCGAGATGCCCGGCAACTTCGAGATTCCGCTGGGCACGCCGTTCTCCAAGCTGCTGGAACTCGCCGGCGGCGTGCGCAAGGGCCGCAAGCTCAAGGCCGTGATCCCCGGCGGCTCGTCGGCACCGGTGCTGCCGGCGAAGATCATGATGGACCTGACGATGGACTACGACGCCATCGCCAAGGCCGGCTCGATGCTCGGCTCCGGCGCCGTCATCGTGATGGACGACTCGCGCTGCATGGTCAAGAGCCTGCTGCGCCTGAGCTACTTCTACCAGCACGAGAGCTGCGGCCAGTGCACGCCGTGCCGCGAAGGCACCGGCTGGCTGTGGCGCATGGTCGATCGCATCGAGCATGGCCACGGCCGCATGGAAGACCTGGACCTGCTGAACTCGGTGTCCGACAACATCCAGGGCCGCACGATTTGCGCCTTGGGCGACGCCGCCGCGATGCCGGTGCGCGCCATGATCAAGCACTTCCGCGACGAGTTCGCGCACCACGTCGAACACAAGACCTGC
>VBDL01000750.1:0-1135 GCA_005884255.1 Betaproteobacteria bacterium
CAGCTCCGAGGCCATCAGCGGCCCGGCGCAAGCCATCGGCGCGCGCCGCGCCAGCGCCTCGGTGGTGGCCTCGGCGCGGTGCGCGGTGCCGAAAGCGTCGTTCACGTAAACGTCGCACAGCGCCGCCATGCGCTGCGCCAGCGCATCGCAGTTCGCCTTCTCGCCCGGGTTGGCGCGGCAGTTCTCCAGCAGCACCAGCTCGCCGGGCTTCACGTCGAAGGGCCGGTCCAGCCAGCCGTCGACCAGCGGCACCGGGCAGCGCAGCAGCTCGCTTAAGCGCGCGGCCACTGGCCGCAGGGAGTCGGCCGGCGCCAACGCGCCTTCGCTCGGGCGGCCCAGGTGCGAGGTGACCATCACCCGCGCGCGTTGCGCCAGCGCATGGCGGATGCCGTCGAGGCTGGCGCGGATGCGCGTGTCGTCGGCCACGCCGCCGCGCGCGTCCAGCGGCACGTTGAGATCGCAGCGGAAGAACACGCGCTGGCCGCGCAGGTTGATCTGATCGAGTGTCCTGAATTGCATGGTGGCTTCCTACGCGCGCGCCATCGCCAGCGCGGTATCGAGCATGCGGTTGGAGAAGCCCCACTCGTTGTCGTACCAGGCGCACACCTTGACCAGCCTGCCGCCCGAGACCTTGGTGCAGGTGGCGTCGAAGACGCTGGAGCGCGCATCGTGGTTGAAGTCCACCGACACCAGCGGCTCGTCGCTGTAGCCGAGCACGCCCGCCAGCGGGCCATTCGCCGCCGCGGCCTGCACCAGCGCGTTCACCTCCTCGGCGGTGGTGTCGCGCGCCGCGCTGAACACGAGGTCGACCAGCGAGACGTTGATGGTGGGCACGCGCACCGCGAAGCCGTCCAGGCGCCCGGCGAGCTCGGGCAGCACCAGGCCCACCGCGGCGGCGGCGCCGGTCTTGGTGGGGATCATCGACTGCGTGGCCGAGCGCGCGCGGCGCAGGTCTTCGTGATAGACGTCGGTGAGCACCTGGTCATTGGTGTAGCTGTGCACGGTGGTCATCAGGCCGTTGACGATGCCCACCCCCTGGTGCAGCACCTGCGCCACGGGCGCCAGGCAGTTGGTGGTGCACGACGCGTTGGACACCACCGTGTGCTGCGCCTTCAGCACGCCATGGTTGACGCCG
>VBDL01000750.1:1207-2499 GCA_005884255.1 Betaproteobacteria bacterium
GGCGAGGTGGGTCGCGGCCTTGGCCTTGCTGGTGAACAGGCCCGTGCACTCCAGCACGATGTCGACACCCAACTGCTTCCACGGCAGCTCGACCGGGTTGCGCACCGAGCTCACCGCGATGCGCCGGCCGTCGACGACCAGGTCCGCGCCCTCGGCCTGCACCGTGCCGCGAAACGGGCCGTGCACGGTGTCGTGGCGCGTGAGGTGGGCGTTGATCTTCGCGTCGCCGAGGTCGTTGATCGCGACGAGCTCGATCTCGTCGTGCCGCTGCGATTCGAAGAGCGCGCGCAGCACGTTGCGGCCGATGCGGCCGTAGCCGTTGATGGCGATGCGAGTCGGGGTCACAGGGGAATCTCCGCAGGAAGAGGTTGAGACGATGAGGTGGCCTGTGCGAGCAGCCGCCGCGCGCGCGCCGCCACCGCCTGCGCGCTCAAGCCCAGGTGCTGGAACAGCTGCGGAGCCGGCGCCGATTCGCCGAAGCGGTCCAGCCCGACCACGTCGCCGTGCTCGCCGACGTACTTCCACCACAGGCCCGTGCTGCCGGCCTCCAGGCCCAAGCGCGGAAGGTGGCGCGGGATCACGTCGCGCCGGTAGCTTTCGGGCTGGCGCTCGAAGGCCTCGAAGCAAGGCATGGAGACGATGCGCGCGGCAATGCCCTCCGCGGCCAGCAGCTCGGCCGCGGCCAGCGCCAGCCCCAGCTCGGAGCCGGTGGCCAGCAGCGCCAGCCGCTCGTCGCTCGGCTGGCGCAGCACGTAGGCGCCGCGCGCGATGGCCTCGATGCGCGCGCGGCCGTCGCCGGCATGCGGCACTGCCTGGCGCGTGAGCAGGAGGCAGCTCGGGCCATCGTCGCGGTGCAGCGCCTCGCGCCAAGCCACGGCCGTCTCGGTGGCGTCGCCCGGCCGCCAGACATCGACGTTGGGAATCAGGCGCAGGCTGGACGCATGTTCCACCGGCTGGTGCGTGGGCCCGTCCTCGCCCAGGCCGATGGAGTCGTGCGTGAACACGTAGATCACCGGCAGCTCCATCAGCGCGGACATGCGCACGCCGTTGCGCGCGTAGTCCGAGAACGCGAGGAAGGTGCCGCCGAAGGGGCGCAGGCCGCCGTGCAGCGCCACGCCGTTCATCACCGCCGCCATGCCGAACTCGCGCACGCCGTAGTGCACGTGGTTGCCGGTGCCCGTGCCCTTCAAGGGCCGGTGGCCCTTCCAGTCGGTGAGGTTGGAGCCCGTGAGGTCGGCCGAGCCGCCCAGCAGCTCGGGCGTCGCCGGGGCCACTTGCTGCAGCACGTCCTG
>VBDL01000751.1 GCA_005884255.1 Betaproteobacteria bacterium
CGGCGACGCGAGGCCCAGGCCCTGCGCCGGGTCGGCGAGGCGCAAGTCCAGCCCGATCGATTCGAACGCGTAGCCGAGTGTGCGGCTGACTGCCTCGGCCGTCTCCGCAGGCAGGTCTTCGAAGGGTGGAAGGCTCCGCGGATCGACCAGGGCGGCGCGCGTCGGCGTCGTGTGTTGCGGTCCTTCCATCGGCACCGCAAAGCTGACCTGCGCGTCGAGCACGACGCGGCGCTGGCCCGGCCCATCGCCTGCCTGCGTGCCGCGCACATGGCGTGACGCGAAGCGCTTGCCGTCCTGCAGCGGCGTGACTTCGTAGTCCACCGGCCGTTCGGGCGTGGCGCTTTGCAGGAACATGAACTGCATCGCGGTCACGTCGCGCTCGGACGGCGCGGTCATTGCCGCGGCCATCAGCGCCTGGCCCAGCAGCTGGCCG
>VBDL01000752.1 GCA_005884255.1 Betaproteobacteria bacterium
ATGTCACGCGGGTTCCACGGCAGCAGGGTCTCGTCCATCGGTCAGCGGCCCTGGAACGCCGGCTTGCGGCGCTCGACCTGGGCGGCGATGCCTTCCTGTGCGTCCTGCGTGGCGGACACACGCGCGAGCGTCAGCGCTTCGTCCTCGAGTTGCGCTTCCAGCTGCGCCGCGCCGGCGCGCATGAACAGGCGCTTGGTCTCGCCGTAGGCCACCGTCGGCCCGACCGCAAGCTTGCGTGCGAGTGCGAGGGCTTCATCCTGCAGCTTGTCGTCGGCGACGATCTGGTCGACCAGGCCGGCACGCAACGCGTCTTCGCTGCCGAGCACTTCGGCGAGCAGCACGAAGCGGCGCGCGCGGGCGACACCCATGCGGTAGGTCAGCGTCACCGTCGAGCCCGAGTCGCAGCTGAAGCCGAGCTGCGCGAACGCCGAGCCGATGCGCGCCGAGGCGCCCGCCAGCACCACGTCGCAGCCGGCGAGCAGCGCCACGCCGCCGCCCATCGCATAACCCTGGATGGCAGTGACGACCGGGACCGGCAGGCGCCAGAAGCGCTGCAGCCCCATGTGCAGGTCGGCGGTCCATTCGCGCACCAGTGGCGCCAACCGATCGCGCGCAGGGTAGAACGCTTTCAGGTCACCGCCGAAACTGAAGTTGGCGCCTTCGGCGCGCAGGAGCACGGCGCGCAGCTCGGCGCAGTTCAGCAGATCGGCGGCGGCCTGCTTGAAGTCGCGTCCGAAGGCACCGTCGAAGGGGTTGCCGCGCGCCGGCTGCGCCAGGCTCAGAATGGCCAGGCCGTCCTGCAGCTCGATCCGGATGGTGTCGGTGGATGTCATCGAATGTCTCTTTCGTTGCGGGCAAACCCGGCTATCGCGCTACCGTGCGATAGCAGACTATACGCTACCGTATTAGAATTCGCCAAGCCCATGTTGACGCCCCAAGACGACCTGATCGGCCACCAGTTGCCCACCACCTTCGACCAGATCGACAACAGCGATCCGGCGTGGATGGAGCGGCTCTGGTACACCGGCCACCCGACGCCCGCGGGCGACCTGATCTTCGACATCGGCCTCGGCTACCACCCCAACCGCAACGTGATGGATGCGTTCGCCGGCGTTGCCGTGCCGGGCCGGCAATGGAACTTCCGCGCCTCGCGTCGGTTGCGTCCCGACCCACTGACGACCACGATCGGCCCGCTCTCGATCCAGGTCATCGAAGGCCTGCGCCGGCATCGGCTCGCGCTCGGCCCGAACGAGTCGGGCATCCGCTTCGAGATCGAGTTCATCGGCAGCCTGAACCCGCACGAGGAAAAGGCCCATCTGCGCCGCCGCGACGGCCGCGTCACCGAGAACATGGCACGCGCGCAGCAGCTCGGGCGCTACTGCGGCTGGCTCGAATTCGACGGCCGGCGCGTCGACATCGACAGCGCGAGCTGGATGTTCTTCTACTGCTGGACCACCGCTCAGTTCGCCAACCGCGGGCTGCACATCTTCTTCAAGGAGCGCGCGCCCGGCGAGAAGATCTACCTGTCGGGCGAAGAGGTGTTCGCCACGGGCAACAAGGTCTCAGGCCGCAGCCAGCTCGTCGACGTGCGGCATGACGCGCGCTGGCTCGACGACCCGCACGGCCAATCGATGGAATCGGCGCAGTTCCAATTGACGTTCGCCGACGGCAGCGAGCGGCCGTTGTCGATCCGCGTGCTGCCCACCAAGTACTTCCTGAAGGGAGGCCTCTACGGCGGCCTGAACGGCTGGTTCCACGGCGACGACCGCGGCAAGCTGTACTTCGAGCACGATGTGTGGGACCTCACCGATGCCCACACGCGCCAGCGCGTGCGCACCTTGGCCGACCAGGTCGTCGAAGTGCGCGACGGCAACGAAGTCGGCTACGGCATCATCGAATACGGCGTCGGCAAGGGCTTCGCGCAGTACGAGTCGGTACAGGCGCACCCGCCGATCTGAACGTGGCGGCTCAGGTGCCGGCGCCCGGTGCCTTGCGGCGGGCGACCATCGCGGCCGCCCGCGCCGCGATCGATTCGCCGCTGACGCGAGCATTGTTGGCGACCGAAATCCGCCGTTCGAGTGCCAGCGCTTCATCGAGCGGCAAGACCGACTCGTCGTCGAGCAGGCGCTTGTAGGCGATCAGCGTTTCGGGCACCGCCGCGGCCATCTGGCGCGCGATCGATTCGGCCTTGGGCAGCAATGCCTCGGGCGCGACGACATGGTTGACCAGACCCCAGGCGAGCGCCTCGTCGGCATGCAGGAAGCGGCCGGTCAGCGCGAGCTCCTTCGCGCGGTTCAAGCCGACGAGCCGCGCCAGGC
>VBDL01000753.1 GCA_005884255.1 Betaproteobacteria bacterium
TGCTCGAACACGGCGTGTACGACGACGACTCCGGCCAGCTGCTCAGCGGCAGCTACATGGACTACGCGATGCCGCGCGCCGACGACCTGCCGAGTTTCACGGTGGAGACAGTCAAGGGCACGCCGTGCACGCACAATCCGCTGGGCGTCAAGGGCTGCGGCGAAGCTG
Source organism: Betaproteobacteria bacterium (assembly GCA_005884255.1). Classification (GTDB taxonomy): domain Bacteria; phylum Pseudomonadota; class Gammaproteobacteria; order Burkholderiales; family Burkholderiaceae_C; genus VBDL01. The sequence goes on from VBDL01000753.1 coordinate 169, forward strand.
GGGCCATCGGCTCGCCGCCAGCGGTGATCAATGCGATCTGCGATGCTCTGGGCGTGAAGGACGTGCCGATGCCGGCCACGCCGTTCAATGTCTGGAAGGCTGCACGATAAGAGGAGAACACAGCATGCAAGCGTTCAACTACCAAACCCCCGGCTCGGTGGCCGATGCGGCAAAGGCCGCCGCCGGCGCCGATGCCAAGCTGCTGGCCGGCGGCCAGTCGCTGCTCGCGTCGATGAAGCTCGGCCTGGCCGCGCCCGAGACCTTGATCGATCTCGGCCAGATCGCCGAACTCAAGGGCATCAAAGTCGACAAGGACAAGGTCACCATCGGAGCGATGACCACGCACGCCGCGGTGGCCGCGTCGGCCGACGTGAAGAAGGCCATTCCCGCATTGGCCGCGCTGGCCGGCGAGGTCGGCGACCGCCAGGTGCGCAACCGCGGCACGCTGGGCGGCAGCCTCGCCAACAACGACCCGGCGGCCGACTACCCCGCCGCGGTGCTGGGCCTCGGTGCCACGATCCACACCAACCAGCGCACCATCGCCGGCGACAGCTTCTTCAAAGGTCTGTACGAAACCGCGCTCGCCGACGGCGAAATCATCACCGC
>VBDL01000754.1 GCA_005884255.1 Betaproteobacteria bacterium
ATCGCCTCATCGCGCACCAGCCGCGCCACCGTGTCGACCGCGTCGTCGTAGGCGTGGTACCAGGCCTTGGCGCGCTCGCGCCCGACCTTGGACGCGACCTCGGCATAGTCGACCGCGAGCCCGTTGTTGACGTGGCCGCCGTTGCGGCCCGAGGCCTCGGCGGCCACGCGTTCGCCGGCCTCGAGCACCACGACGCTCGCGCCGCGCTCGGCCAGCGCACGCGCCGCCGACAGCCCCGTGAAGCCGCCACCGACGATGGCGACGTCGACCTGCGATGGCAGCTCACGCGCCGCCGGTTGGAAGGCCGGGGCCGAGGCGGTCCAGTACGACTCGAGCTTCATGTCCGGGGCGCCGTTCGGAGCTCTACAGGCCGACCACGCCGGGCAGGCCGCCGATGTCGGCGATCTCGACGTAGCGGTAGGCCGGGTTGCCCGGGCCGTGGCCGCGGTTGACGAACACCTTGTTGACGATGCCGAGGTCGTCGGCCGACATCAGGTCGTAGCGCAGGCTGGACGAGACGTGCAGCACGTCCTCGGGGTTGCAGCCCAGCGAGTCGAGCATGTACTCGAAGGCCTGCAGGCGCGGCTTGTAGGCCTGGGCCTGCTGCGCGGTGTAGACGCGATGGAAAGGCGCGCCGAGCATCGCGACGTTCTTCTGGATCTGGCTGTCCGACGCGTTCGACAGGATCACCAGCGGGATCTCGCGCGCCACCTTGGCCAGGCCGGCCGGCACGTCATCGTGCGGGCC
>VBDL01000758.1:0-1631 GCA_005884255.1 Betaproteobacteria bacterium
GGAAGGTGGTGATCTTGCCGCCCCACACCGACAGCAGCGGCGCGCCGCCCGCGGCATTCGATTCGAGCAGGTAGTCGCGCGTCACCGCCGACGGGTCGCCCGACGCATCGTCGAGCAGCGGGCGCACGCCGGCGTAGGTCCACACCACGTCGGCCGGCGTCACCGCCTTCTTGAAGTAGCGGCTGGCCTGCTCGCAGAGGTACGCCGTCTCGTCGGCGTTGATGTGCGCGCGCCCCGGGTCGCCCTGCAGCTCGACGTCGGTGGTGCCGATCAGCGTGAAGTGCTCTTCGTAGGGAATCGCGAAGATGATGCGCTTGTCGGGGTTCTGGAAGATGTAGGCGTGGTCGTGCTCGAAGCAGCGCGGCACGATGATGTGGCTGCCCTTCACCAGGCGCAGGCTCTTGGTGGCCAGCGATTCGGCGTCGGCCGGGCGCGCCACCTCGCGCAGGAAGCTCTCGGCCCACGGGCCGGCGGCGTTGACCAGCGCACGCGCCTTCACCGTGCGCTGGCTGCCGTCGCGCGACTGCAGCGTGGCCGTCCAGCCTTGCGCGCTGCGCTGCGCGGACACGCAGGCGCAGCGCGTCCACAGCGTGGCGCCGCGCGCTTGTGCATCGAGCGCGTTGAGCACCACGAGGCGCGCATCGTCGACTGAAGCGTCGGAGTAGACGAAGCCGCGTGTGAACTGCGGCTTCAACGGCGCGCCCAGCGCGTGCGTGCGCAGGTTCACGCCCTCGGAGCCGGGAAGCACTTCGCGCTTCGCGAGGTGGTCGTAGAGAAAGATGCCGAGGCGGATCATCCACGCGGGACGCATCGCCGGGTCGTGCGGCATCACGAAGCGCAGCGGCCGCATGATGTGCGGCGCGCTCTTGAGCAGCACCTCGCGCTCCTGCAGCGCCTTGCGCACCAGCGAGAACTCGTAGTACTCGAGGTAGCGCAGGCCGCCGTGGATCAGCTTGGTCGACGACGACGACGTGTGCGCGGCGAGATCGTCGCGCTCGGCCAGCGCAACGCGCCAGCCACGGCCCGCGAGATCACGCGCGATGCCGGCACCATTGATGCCGCCGCCGACGATGAGTACGTCAACGTCGATCACAGACGAAGGGGACGCCGCAACAGGCGGCGAGGCTGGGGACAAGGGGAGGTCTCCTGGGTTCGGGGGCGCGAGTCGCAGCGGATCGCGATCTTCTTTTTTCGTTTTACGCGATTTTTGGCGTTTCATTATCAGCGTTTTCCCGCGCTTGTTTTCGTTTATGTTCGTTTAGGCTCGCGACCTCGTTTCGTTTACTCTCGCGCGCATGACCCCCAATCCCCGACAAGCCGAGCTGCTCGATGCCGTGCGCGCGCAGGGCGCGCTGTCGGTGGAGGCGCTGGCCGAGAAGTTCGGCGTCACGCTGCAGACGGTGCGCCGCGACGTGCAGCGGCTGGCCGAAGCGGGCCTCTTGGCGCGCTTTCACGGCGGCGTGCGCTTGGCCGAATCGACCACCGAGAACATCGCGTACCGCCAGCGGCAGGCGCTGCATTCCGAGGGCAAGACGCGCATTGCGCGCGCGGTGGCGGCGCGCGTGCCCGAGGGCTGCTCGCTGATCCTCAACATCGGCACCACGACCGAGGCCGTGGCGCGCGAGCTGCTC
>VBDL01000758.1:1644-4964 GCA_005884255.1 Betaproteobacteria bacterium
GACTGCGAGGTGATCGTCGCCGGTGGCGTGGTGCGCGCGCGCGATCGCGGCATCGTCGGCGAGGCCACGGTCGACTTCATCAGCCAGTTCAAGGTCGACATTGGCCTCATCGGCATCTCGGGCATCGAGGCCGACGGCACCTTGCGCGACTACGACTACCGCGAGGTCAAGGTGGCGCGCGCCGTCGTCGAGCACTCGCGCGAGGTGTGGCTGGCCGCCGACCACAGCAAGTTCAACCGCCCGGCGATGGTGGAGCTGGCGCGCATCGACCACCTCGACATGCTTTTCACCGATGCGCAGCCGCCGGATCCTTACCCGGCGCTGCTGGCCGAAGCCGGCGTGCAGCTCGTGATCGCGGGAGACAAGCCATGAAATACATCCTCGCGCTCGACCAGGGAACGTCGAGCTCGCGCAGCATCGTGTTCGACCAGAGCGGCCACATCGTCGCGATGGCGCAGCGCGAGTTCCGCCAGATCTTTCCGCAGCCCGGCTGGGTCGAGCACGACCCCAACGAGATCTGGGACTCGCAGCTCGCCACCGCGCGCGAGGCGCTGGCCAAAGCGAAGCTCACTGCGCGCGACATCGCCGCCATCGGCATCACCAACCAGCGCGAGACCACGCTGCTGTGGAACCGCCGCACCGGCGAGCCGATCCACAACGCCATCGTCTGGCAGGACCGGCGCGGCGAGCCGCTGTGCGCGCAACTCCGGGCGCAAGAGGGCGCCGCCGCCCAGGTGCAGCGCTCCACCGGCCTCATCATCGACCCCTACTTCTCGGCCACCAAGATCCGCTGGCTGCTCGATCACGTGAGCGGTGCGCACGTCGCGGCCGCGCAGGGCGAGCTCGCCTTCGGCACCGTGGACACTTGGCTCTTGTGGAAGCTCACCGGCGGCCGCGTGCACGCCACCGACGTGAGCAACGCGTCGCGCACGATGCTGTTCGACATCCGCCACAACGCGTGGGACCACGAGCTGCTGAAGCTCCTGCATGTGCCCGACAGCCTGCTGCCGCAGGTGTGGGCGTCGAGCCACGTGTTCGGCGAGAGTGAGGCGGAACTCTTCGGCGCGCCGCTGCCGATTGCCGGTATCGCCGGCGACCAGCAAAGCGCGCTGTTCGGCCAGGCCTGCTTCAAAGCAGGACTCGCGAAGAACACCTACGGCACCGGCTGCTTCATGCTGATGCACACCGGCGCGCAGTTCCAGACCTCGGCCAACGGGCTGGTCACGACCAGCGCCGCACAGCCCACATCGACACCGGAATTCGCGCTCGAAGGCAGCGTGTTCATCGGCGGCGCGGTGGTGCAGTGGCTGCGCGACGGGCTGCGTGCCATCAAGGGCAGTGGCGAAGTGCAGGCGCTGGCCGAGAGCGTGCCCGATGCCGGCGGCGTGATGTTCGTGCCGGCCTTCACCGGCCTCGGCGCACCGTACTGGCAGGCCGATGCGCGCGGCGCCATCGTGGGCTTGAGCCGCGGCAGCACGGTGGCGCACATCGCGCGCGCGGCGCTGGAAAGCATCGCGTTCCAGAGCGCCGCGCTGCTGCAAGCGATGAGCCGCGATGCGCAGGCCGCGGGCGGCCATGCCGTGAGCGAGTTGCGCGTCGACGGCGGCGCCTGCGTCAACAACCTGCTGATGCAGATCCAGGCGGACCTGCTCGGCATCCCGGTCGTGCGGCCGCAGGTGATCGAGACCACTGCGCTCGGCGCCGCCTACCTCGCGGGCCTGGCCACCGGCGTCTACAAGAACCTCGACGAGCTGAGTGCGCAATGGCAGGTGGAGCGGCGCTTCCACCCGACGATGCCGCGCGAGCGCGCCCAGGAGCTGATGGCGAACTGGGAGCGCGCGGTGCGGCAGACGGTCACCACGTGACGATCTCAAGATAGGGAGACCGCGGCGCACGCGCACCGTTTGAGCGCAGAATTGTTCAACGACGTTGCAGGGGGGCCAATTCACGCCGCGGGAGCGGTTGATGCCCAAGCGCCTTAGGTGGGTCATCGCCATCGGCACGGTCGCGCTGGCGGCCGCGGCGCTGGTCATTGCCTCGAACAAAGGGCCTGGCTCCGCGCCTCCGCCCGGGCGACCCCTTCTCGATCGCGCTGCGCGCCGGCGCACAAGAGCTCAGCCGGCGCGCCGGCGGCAGCATCGAGCTCGAAGTCGTCGGCTACGACGACGTGCGGCGCCTCACGCTGCTGAATGCGCGCGACAACCGATCTGCCTACGACATCGTCAGCTTCGACAGCGTGTGGACCGGCGAGTACGGCGCGGCCGGTGTGCTGCATCCGCTGAACGACTGGATCGCCGCGTCTGCTGCCGCCGTCCGCCCCGACGACTTTCTCGAGATCGCCTATGCACAGGCGCGCTACAAGGACCGGCAGCTCGGGCTGCCGATCCAGCCGCACCCGGAGCTGCTTTGGGTGCGCCGCGACCTGTTCGACAAGTCGGGGCTCAAGCCGCCCACCACCACTGACGAGCTGATGGCCGCAGCGCGACGTTTCACGAAGCCCGCGCAAGGCCAGTACGGCCTGTGCTGGAACGGCCAGCGCGGCCAGGCGCTGGGCCAGCAGATGGCGCATTTCTACGCCGCCTTCGGCCAGCCACTGCTCGATGCGCAAGGCCGTCCCAGCCTGAACACGGCGCGGGGCGTGGCCGCCGCGCAGTTCGCGAAGAGCCTGCTGCCCTACTCGCCGCCCGACGTGCTCAACATGGCCTGGGACCAGCGCCCCACGCGCTTTGCGCAGGGCGGTTGCGTGATGACCTACGAGTGGGCCGCGCGCAGCTACCTGGTGGAGGAAGACGCGTCGTCGCAGGTCGCCGGCCATGTGGCCTACGAGGCCGCGCCGCACGCGCCGGGCGTCAAGCCGGTGACCTCGATCGGCACCTGGAGTCTCGGCATCCCGGCGAACATCGGCGCGCGGCGCGACATCGCCTGGCAGTTCCTCGCGTGGCTGACGAGCAGCGAGATCGAGCGCTGGCTCGCCCAGAACGGCAACGGCGGCATGCCGCGCTACTCGGTGATGCGTGACCCGGCGCTGGTCAAGCGCTACCCGGCCTTTGCGACGGTCGCAAGGCTGGGCAGCGGCCACGAGCTCGCGGATTGGATGCGCCCGGCGGTGCCGCAATGGCCCGCCCTGTGCGACATCCTCGGCAGCGTCTACCACGACATGCTGCGCGGCCAGCTGAGCCCCGAGCAGGCCGCCGAGCGCGCGCAGCAGCAGGCCGAAGCCTTGTTCGCTGCCGGCACCCGATGAGGCGCCCAGGGCCGGGCGGAGGGCGCGAATGACCAGCCTGCGACGCCGCCTGATCGTTGCCTTCGTCGTGCTGATC
>VBDL01000020.1:0-7709 GCA_005884255.1 Betaproteobacteria bacterium
AATTCGCGCATCGGCCGCGCCTGGATGGCCATCCGCGAAGACGAGATCGCCGCCAAGGCCATGGGCATCAACACGCGCAACATGAAGCTGCTCGCCTTCGGCATGGGCGCCACCTTCGGCGGCATGTCGGGCGTGATGTTCGCCACCTTCCAGGGCTTCATCTCGCCGGAGTCGTTCAGCCTGCCCGAGTCGGTGATGATCGTCGCGATGGTCGTGCTCGGCGGCATCGGCCACCTGCCGGGCGTGATCCTCGGCGCGCTGATGCTTGCCGCGCTGCCCGAGGTGCTGCGCTACGTGACCGGCGACCTGCAGGCCTACACCGGCGGGCGCCTGGATTCGGCGATCCTGCGCCAGCTGCTGATCGCACTGGCGATGATCGTGATCATGCTGCTGCGTCCGCGCGGCCTGTGGCCGTCGCCCGAGCACGGCAAGGCGGCGCCGATGCCGATGAAGAAATAAGGAGGGCACGGCAATGACGCACGTTCTCAAGGTCAGCAGCGTCTCCAAGCGCTTCGGCGGACTGCAGGCGCTGTCCGACGTGGGCATCACCATCGAGCCCGGCCAGATCTATGGGCTGATCGGCCCCAACGGCGCCGGCAAGACCACTTTCTTCAACGTGATCACCGGGCTGTACATGCCGGATTCCGGCAGCTTCGAGCTCGGCGGCCATCCGTACAAGCCGAGCGCCGTGCACGAGGTGGCCAAGGCCGGCATCGCGCGCACCTTCCAGAACATCCGCCTCTTCGCCGAGATGACGGCGCTGGAGAACGTGATGGTCGGGCGGCACATCCGCACCAAGTCCGGCCTGATCGGCGCGGCGCTGCGCACGCCGGCCTTCAAGGCCGAGGAGAAGCAAATAGCCGACCGTGCGCAACAGCTGCTCGACTACGTGGGCATCGGCAAGTACGCCGAGTTCAAGGCGCGCACGCTGAGCTATGGCGACCAGCGACGGCTGGAGATCGCGCGTGCGCTGGCCACCGACCCGACGCTGATCGCGCTGGACGAGCCGGCCGCCGGCATGAACGCCACCGAGAAGGTGGTGCTGCGCGAGCTGATCGACCGCATCCGCAAGGACGGCCGCACCATCCTGCTGATCGAGCACGACGTGAAGCTGGTGATGGGCCTGTGCGACCGCGTGACCGTGCTCGACTACGGCAAGCAGATCGCCGAAGGCACGCCGGCCGACGTGCAGCGCAACGAGAAGGTGATCGAGGCCTACCTCGGCGCCGGCCACAAAGCTCATTGAAGGCTCAATATGGCAGACAACATTTTGCTGAAGGTCAGCGGCCTGAAGGTGGCGTACGGCGGCATCCAGGCCGTCAAGGGCGTCAGCTTCGAAGTGGGCCAGGGCGAGCTGGTGAGCCTGATCGGCGCCAACGGCGCTGGCAAGACCACCACCTTGAAGGCGGTGACCGGCACGCAGGCGGTGGCGGCCGGCGACATCGAGTTCCTCGGCAAGCCCATCAAGGGCCAGGGCGCATGGAACCTCGTCAAGCAAGGCTTGGTGATGGTGCCGGAAGGGCGCGGCACGTTCACGCGCATGACCATCACCGAGAACCTGCAGATGGGCGCCTACGTGCGTGACGACCAGGAGGTCGAGGCCGACATGGAGAAGGTGTTCAACATCTTCCCGCGGCTGAAGGAGCGGCGCCACCAGCTCGCCGGCACCATGTCCGGCGGCGAGCAGCAGATGCTCGCGATGGGCCGCGCGCTGATGGCGCGTCCCAAGGTGTTGCTGATGGACGAGCCCTCGATGGGCCTGTCGCCGATCATGGTCGACAAGATCTTCGAGGTGGTGGCCGACATCCACAGCCAGGGCACGACCATCCTGCTGGTCGAACAGAACGCCAGCCGCGCCCTGCAGCTGGCCAACCGCGGCTACGTGATGGAGTCCGGCGAGGTCACGATGAGCGGCCCGGCGCAGGTGCTGCTGAACGATCCGAAGGTGCGGGCGGCCTATCTCGGCGAATGAGACTTGCCGCACACGGCGGACTCGGGACCTTCCCTGAGACCGCCCGAGCTGCAAGCTTTCTTTAAGCCGGCGTCTTCCACACTCCGTCGCCCTCGCTAGAAGGGCGTAGGAGACAAGCATGCGGGACGTCGTGATCGGGGCCGCGCTCGCGCTGGCCCTCGTGCCCTACGGCCAGGCGCAGGCGCCCAAGCCGCTGCGCGTGGGCTTCATCTGCCCGTTCAGCGGCGGCTCGGCCGACTTCGGCAACAGCGCGCGCCTGGGCGCCGAGCTGGCGGCCAAGGAGATCAACGAGGTTGGCGGCTTTCTCGGCCGCAAGATCGAGCTCGTCGAGCGCGACGACAAGGCCAACCCCGACGAGGGGCGCAAGGCCGCCGAAGACCTGGTGCTGAAGGAGAAGGCCGAGTTCACCGTCGGCTACTGCAACACCGGCGTGGCAATGAAGTCGCTGGACGTGTTCCAGGATCACAAGCACCTGCTGATGGTGCCGGTGTCCACCGGCTCGGCGGTGACGGCCAAGTACCCGGCCGAGCAGAGCATGGTCTTCCGCCTGTCGCCGCGCGATACGGTGCAGGCCGGCTTCATCGTCGACGAAGTGGCCAAGCGCGGCTTCACCAAGGTGGCGGTGTTCGCCGACAAGACGGGCTACGGCGAGGGCGGCTTCAAGGACCTCGAGCGCTTCCTCGCCGCCAAGAACCTGCAACCGGTGTACGCCGCCCGCTTCGACCTCGGCGTGAAGTCGCTCACTGCCGAGATGCAAGCGGCCAAGGCGGCCGGCGCCGATGCGATCGTCGGCTACACCGTCGGGCCCGAGCTCGCGGTGCTGGCGCAGGCGCGCGCCGAGGCACACGTGACGGCGCCGTTCTATGGGCCGTGGCCGCTGTCGTTCCGCACCGTGTGGGACAAGACCAACGGCGCGGCCGAGGGCGCGATCATGGTGCAGTCGATCATCCAGGACGTGGCCAACGAGCGCCGCGCCAGCTTCATCGCACGCCTGAAGCGCTACGCCAATGGCCAGCCGGTGGGCTCACTGATGGCCGCCGCGCAGACCTACGACGCGGTGCACCTGATGCTGCGCGCGCTGTTCCAGACCAAGGGCGACACCTCGGGCGACGCGCTGAAGAAGGCGCTCGAGAACCTGGAGCGCCCCTATGCCGGCGTGGTGACCACGCACGACAAACCGTTCTCGGCGAGCGACCACGACGCCTTCACGCGCAACATGGTGTGGCTGGGCGTGTGGCGCCGCGGCGAAATCCACTACCTCTACCCGGAGGATGCCAAGCGCTCCAGCTACATCCGAAGGAAGGAACAGACGCCCGGTTAAGGCTTCTTCAGCAGGACCTTCTTCACCCAGCCGTCGCCCTTCGCCGCGGTGACCTTCAGGAAGCCGTTCTTCTCCTCGCCGAGGTAGAGCACCTCATCGGCCTTGCCCAGCGTCATCAGCTCGCCGGAACCGTCCTGCGGCAGGCGCAGCACCTTGGCGCCGGCGATCTTGGCCACCATCACGTCGCCCTCGGCCGCCGCGCCGGCCTGCACGCTCTGCGCGGCGTTGGCCTGCGACGCCTTGCCGGCCTTGGCCTGCACCAGCGATGGGTTGTCGCGCACGGCGCGCACGATGTTGTTCCAGTTGTCGAGGAACGACGCGGTGATCACCTTGCCCTCGTTGGTGTTGGCGTTGAGCACCGCGCCCAAGGCACAGGGGGCGAAGACGTCGGCTGGCGCGGCTGCGATCTCATCCACGCCCACCACCTCGGCGCCGAAGCGCTCGCGCGCCTCTTCCGCGCGCGCCACGTTGACGTCGGCCACCACCAGCTTGGTGCCCGCGAGGTGGAGATGTTGCGCCAGATGCATGCCCACCGAGCCGAGGCCCTGCACGGCGACGCTGACGCCTTCGAGCGACGCACGCTTGAATTGCTGCTGCACGCCGGCCTCGATGGCGACGAACACGCCCCAGGCGGTCTTCGGCGACGGGTCGCCGCCGAACGCGCCGTCGCGCGGAATGCCGCTGACGAAGGCCGTGCGCCGCTGCACCACGCGCATGTCGGCGGTGGTGGTGCCCACGTCTTCGGCGGTGATGTAGGCACCGGCCAGCGACTGCACCGCGCGGCCGAAGGCGGCGAACAGCGCCGCGCGGTCGAAGTCGCCCGGCGGCTTGAGGATCACCGCCTTGCCGCGAGGGTCAGTCGCCGTGCTTGTCTGCTTCCGAAGTAAAGGAGTCCGCATAGAACTCCTCATCGGGCAAGCCGCATTTCGTGGTGAAGTCGCGATGCGCCGACTCGCACATGATCGGCGCGCCACAGGCATAGACCTGATGGCCCGAGAGATCCGGGATGTCGGCCATCACCGCCTGGTGGACGAAGCCGGTGCGGCCGGTCCACGCGTCCTCCGGCTTGGCCTCGCTGAGCACCGGGATGTAGCGGAAGCCCGGCATCGCGTCGGCCACTTCGCTGGCCCAGTCGTGCAGGTAGAGGTCGGCCTTGCTGCGGCAGCCCCAGTACAGCACTGCCGGGCGTGTGATGCCCTTGAGCTGCTTGTGCTCGATGATCGCCTTCACCGGCGCGAAGCCGGTGCCGCTGGCCAGCAGCACGATGGGCTTGTCGCTGTCCTCGCGCAGGAAGAAGCTGCCGAACGGCCCTTCAATGCGCAGGATCTCCTTCTCCTTCAGCGCGCCGAACACGTGGTCGGTGAACTTGCCGCCGGGCATGTGGCGGATGTGCAGCTCGATCGCCGGCGGGTCGCCCAGCAGGTGCGGCGCATTGGCCATGCTGTAGCTGCGGCGCGAGCCGTCGCGCAGGATGAACTCGACGTACTGGCCGGCGCGATAGCGCATCGCCATGTTGGCCGGCAGCTGCACGCGCACGATGGCCACGTCGTGCGAGGGCCGGGCGATCGTCAGCACGCGGCCGGGCATCTTCTGCACCGGGAACTCGCCGGCGCCCGGCACGCTGCGCGCCTCGACCACGCAATCGGTCTGCGGCGCGGCGCAGCAGGTGAGGATGAAGCCGGCGTCCTCCTCCTCCACCGACAAGGCCTTGTGCTGGTGGGCGCCGTGGATCACGCGGCCTTCGACCAGCTTGCTCTTGCACGAGCCGCAGGCGCCGTCGCGGCAGCCATAGGGCAGGCCGACGCCGGCGCGGATCGCGGCGGGCAGGATCGCTTCGTCGCGCTCGACGTTGAAGCTGCGCCCGGCGGGCGTGATGGTGACGGTGAAGCTCATGATTCGGATGAAGGTACTGCGGCCCGTAAACTCGGGCGCCCATTTTGCCTGCGCCCCGAATGGCCTCCATGCCCACACGCCCCGTACGCTTTCGCAGGCCGACCTTGCTCATCGTCGGCTGCGGTGACGTGGGCCTGCGCGTGCTGCGCCGGCTGCAGGGCTGGCGCGTGCTGGCGCTGACCTCGAGCGTGGACAAACTTGCCACGCTGCGCGCTGCCGGTGCCGTGCCGCTGCTGGGCAATCTCGACGATGCCGGCTCCCTGGGCCGCCTGGGCGGCTTGGCCGATGCGGTGCTGCATCTGGCGCCGCCTGCGAGCAGCGGCAACGACGATGCTCGCACCGCACGCCTGCTGCAGGCGCTCGCACGCGGCGGCCGTGTGCGGCGCATCGTCTATGCGAGCACCACCGGTGTCTATGGCGATGCGCTCGGCGCGCGCTTCGACGAGACGCGCGCGCCGCATCCTCAAACCGACCGCGCGCGCCGTCGCGTCGATGCGGAAGTGCGGCTGCGCTGGTACGGGCGGGCCTTCGGCGCATGCGTGAGCGTGCTGCGCATTCCCGGCATCTATGCGCTCGACCGCAAGGGCGGCGACCCGCGCGAACGCCTCGCGCGCGGCACGCCGGTGCTGGCGGCCGACGACGACGTCTACACCAACCACGTCCACGCCGACGATCTGGCGCGCGCGTGCATTGCGGCACTGCACCGCGGCGCGCCGCAACGCATCTATCACGCGTGCGACGACACGGAGCTGAAGATGGGTGAGTACTTCGACCTCGTCGCCGAGCTCAGCGGACTGCCGCGCCCGCCGCGCCTCGCGCGCGACGAGGCGTGCCAGCAGCTGTCGGTGGTGCAGATGTCGTTCCTGAGCGAGTCGCGGCGCTTGATCAACACGCGGCTGAAGCGCGAGTTGCGCCTGCGCCTGCGCTATCCGACGGTGCGCGACGGGCTCAGACCTGACAGCCCCCAGTCGTGTTCCACGACAGCCCCCCGAGGGGGCCTTCGCCTGCCTTGAGGCGGCTCGGCGGCCGGCTCAGATCCCTTCCGCCCGCCTGAGGGTCTGCATCCGGTCCACCGTTTGCACCTTCAGCGTCTTCATCTCCGCGCCGCGGCGGATTTCCAGCGTCACCTCGCGTTCCGGCGCGCCGCCGGACCACAGTGATTGCCAGAGGGCGTCCAGCGCCGCGATCGCGGTGCCGTCGATGCTGACGATGCTGTCGCCCGGCTGCACGCCGGCGGCGTCGGCCGGGCTGTCGTCGTTGACGCGCAGCACGCGCACCTGGCCTTCCAGCTCGATGGCGTTGATGCCGATCCATGCGCGATGGCTGGCGCGCGAGCGGCCGTCGCGGCGCAGCTCGTCGAGCACCGGCTTGAGCAGGTCGACCGGTACGAACATGTTGCCGGGAATGCGCGGGCCGTCGACGGTGCCCAGCGTGTCGGCGACATACAGCGAGCCGATGCCCATCAGCTCGCCATGCGAATTGAACAGGCCCGCGCCGCTGTGGTCGGTGCGCGGCGGGCTGGTGAACAGTGCGCCGTCGATCCGGTACTCCCAGTAGCCGACGAAGGCACGGCGAGACACCAGGCGCGCCACGCTCACCGCGCCGTCCTCGCCGCCGCTGGCGATCATCAGCGGCTCCTTGGGCGCCATCGTCGCCGCGCTGCCCAGCGGCACCGCGGCCAACCGTAGCGGCGTCAGCGCCTGCAGCAGGCCGAAGCCGGTGGCCACGTCGTAGGCCAGCACGCGCGCGGGAACGATGCGATCGTCGTCGAGCTCGAGCTGCACCTGGTCGGCCTCCAGGATGAGATAACCGATGGTGAGCACCAGGCCATCGTTGCCGATGACGACGCCGGAACCTTCGCGCGTGCGCCCGAGCACGGCATTCGAGCGTGCATTTTCGACCGCCAGTGCGCGCACGCCCACCACGGCGGCATGTGCGCGTTGCAAGGCGCGCGACATCGCCTCGAGCTCGCTGCCCACCGGGGCGGAAGCCAATGCGGGCGGCGAGGCCGCCCCCGACGCCGCTGCCATGCACAGGGACAGCAGCGCACCGATGCCGAGTCGGAGCAATGTCATCGCGGCCTCCCGCGCCGCGTACCACTGCGGCGCTTCAGCTCACGAGCAGCATGAACCGTTCCCGATGGGCTGGAATCCCTCAGTCAGAGGTATGCGACAAGCGGTCAGCGTCGACGGCCGAATGGCGCTTGCCCGCGCCAGAAGCGGATCATCAACCAGCCCCCGAGCATGCCGCCCAGGTGCGCGAAATGCGCGATGCCGTCACGGCCGCCGACGCCGAGGAACAGCTCGAGTACGCCGAACACCGCGACGAAGACCTTGGCCTTCATCGGGATCGGCGGGAACAGCGGCATGATGATGCGGTTGGGGAACATCATGCCGAAGGCCAGCAGCAGGCCGAACAGACCGCCGGAGATGCCCACCGTCGGGTAGAACGTGCCCATCAGCGCGGTGAAGCCGAGCTGCACGAGCGCAGCGGTCAGCACGCTGGCCCGCAGGAAGCGGGCAT
>VBDL01000020.1:7832-8315 GCA_005884255.1 Betaproteobacteria bacterium
ACAGCCCCGGCACCAGCCACGCGACGCAGGACAAGGCCACGCAGGCCAGCATCAAGCCTTTGGTGTACGGGGGAATATGGGGCATGAAGGAATGTGGTGCCGAAGGCCGGACTCGAACCGGCACGCCTTGCGGCGGGGGATTTTGAGTCCCCTGCGTCTACCGATTTCGCCACTTCGGCCGAAGATGAGCGGGTTGCGCTGCGTGGGTGGCGATTATTGCATGGCGCAGCGGCTCGTCTCTGACGCTGCGACAATGTGGGGCACTTTCTCCACGTCGTATGCCTCAGTACAAGACCCTGGAAGACACCATCGGCGGCACGCCGCTCGTGCGGTTGCAGCGCCTGGGCGCTGCCGACAACGACCGCCGCGGCAACGTGATCCTCGCCAAGCTCGAAGGCAACAACCCCGCCGGCTCGGTGAAGGATCGGCCGGCGATCAGCATGATCCGCCGCGCCGAGGAGCGCGGCGACATCAAGCCGGGCG
>VBDL01000020.1:8394-9327 GCA_005884255.1 Betaproteobacteria bacterium
GAGGACCTGTCCATCGAGCGCGCGCAGACGATGAAGGCCTTCGGCGCCGAGCTGATCCTCACGCCGCGCTCCGGCGGCATGGAATATGCCCGCGACCTGGCCGAGCAGATGCAGCGCGACGGCAAGGGCCGCGTGCTCGACCAGTTCGCCAATGCCGACAACCCGCGCATCCACTACGAGAGCACCGGCCCCGAGCTGTGGGCCGACACCGAGGGGCGCATCACGCACTTCGTGAGCGCGATGGGCACCACCGGCACGATCACGGGCGTCAGTCGCTTCCTGAAGGAGAAGAACGCGGCGATCCGCATCATCGGTGCGCAGCCGAGCGAAGGCTCGCGCATTCCCGGCATCCGCAAGTGGCCCGAGGCCTACCTGCCGAAGATCTACGACCCGAAGGCGGTGGACGAGATGGTGCTCGTCGCGCAGGCCGATGCCGAGGAGATGGCCCGACGCCTGTCGCGCGACGAGGGGCTGTTCGCCGGCATCTCGTCGGGCGGCGCCTGCTGGGTGGCGCTGCAGATCGCGCAACGCGTGGAGAACGCGACCATCGCCTTCGTGGTGTGCGATCGCGGTGACCGCTACCTGTCCACCGGCGTGTTCCCTGCATAAGCACATGAGCTACGAATACCGCTTCTGCCCTCAATGCGCAGCGCCGCTGCAGAGCATCGCCAAGGAAGATGGCGACGGCGGCCCGAAGGAGCGCCTGCGCTGCCCGGCCTGCGACTACACGCACTGGAACAACCCGACGCCGGTGCTCGCTGCGATCATCGAATGCGCCGACCGTGACGGGCGCGTGCTGCTCGCGCGCAATGCCGCGTGGACGGGCAAGATGTATGCGTTGATCACCGGATTCATGGAGGCCGGCGAGACGCCCGAAGAGGGCATCAAGCGCGAGGTCGCCGAGGAGACGGGCCTGAGTGTCGATGCGCTCAA
>VBDL01000020.1:9437-14142 GCA_005884255.1 Betaproteobacteria bacterium
GGCACCGGCTACGCGCTCGCCGACTGGCTGCGCTCACGCGGCATCACGCCGCAGTTCTTCGACCTGCAGCCTCGGCGAACCTAGAATCGACTTATGGACGCCCACAAGGAAATCGACACCCGTGGCCTGAACTGCCCTTTGCCGATTCTGAAGGCGAAGAAGGCGCTGGCCGACATGCATGCCGGCGAGGTGCTCAAGGTGCTGGCCACCGACCCGGGCTCGCTGCGCGACTTCCAGGCCTTCGCACGGCAAACCGGCAACGAGCTGCTCGAGCAGAGCACGGAAGGGAACGAGTTCATCCACTTCCTGCGCCGACGCTGAATTCTGCCCCGCTTTACAGCGGCAGATCCTTCAAGTAGTCGCGGAAGCCTGCACCCAGCACCGGGTGCTCCAGCGTCAGCTCCACATTGGCCTGCAGGAAGCCTTCCTTGCTGCCGCAGTCGTAGCGCCTGCCCTCGTAGCGGTAGGCGAACACCTTCTCGCGGCGCAGCAGGCCGGCGATGCCGTCGGTGAGCTGGATCTCGCCACCGACGCCGCGCGGCTGATTGCTGATCTCGTGGAACACACCCGGCGTGAGGATGTAGCGGCCGGCCACGCCCAGGCGCGACGGCGCCGCTTCAGGGGCCGGTTTCTCGACGATGCGCTGGACATCCATCATGCGCTCGTTGACCGCGTGCCCCGCCACGATGCCGTAGCGCCGCGTGTGCTCCGGCGGCACTTCCTGCACCGCGATGATCGACGCGCGCCATTCCTTGAACTGCTCGACCATCTGCGCCAGCACTGGCGGCGTGCCCACCATCAGGTCGTCGGCCAGCAGCACGGCAAAGGGCTCGTTGCCGGTCAGGCGCTGTGCGCACAGCACGGCATGGCCCAGACCCAGCGCCTGCGCCTGCCGGACATAGATGCACTCCATGTCATCGGGTTTGACACTGCGCACAACGCCAAGTAGTTCCTCCTTACCCGCCTGTTCGAGGGCTACCTCGAGCTCGAACGTCATGTCAAAGTGGTCTTCGATCGGGCGCTTGTGGCGGCCGGTCACGAAGATCATCTCCCGCACACCGGCGGCATACGCCTCTTCCACGGCATACTGAATCAGCGGTTTGTCGACGACCGGCAGCATCTCCTTGGGCTGCGCTTTCGTCGCGGGCAGGAAGCGGGTGCCGAGGCCGGCCACGGGGAAGATCGCCTTTTGAATTAACATTTGCTAACAGTCTTCGGAGGGGCGGGTTCATTGTGGCATGCGTGCTGCCCAGCACGTGTGAACGCCGGACAGCGAAGAACAAGCATGGATGTGCTGATCGTCGAACCGCTGGAAACCGAGGTCATGCAATGGCTCAGCGAGCGCCACTCCGTGCGCTACGCGCCTGAGCTGGCGCGCGACCCGCGGGCGCTGCGGCATGCGCTGTTCAACGTGCGCGCGCTCATCGTTCCGCCCTCCGTTGCACTCGATACCACCGCCTTGCACTATGCACCGCTGCTGCGCGCCGTCGGCCGCGTGAGCGCGGGCGCCGAGAACATCGATCTCGACGCCTGCACGCGCGCCGGCGTCGAAGTGGTGCGCAGCCTCACCGCCACGGC
Organism: Betaproteobacteria bacterium; assembly: GCA_005884255.1. GTDB lineage: Bacteria > Pseudomonadota > Gammaproteobacteria > Burkholderiales > Burkholderiaceae_C > VBDL01. Next base: position 11,016 of record VBDL01000020.1, read on the forward strand.
GCTGGCCGAGGCCGAGTTCATGATCGGTGCGCTGCTCGCGATGCTGCGCCGCGTGCCGGTGGTGGGCAGCGACGGGCTGCTCGTCGGCCGCGAACTCGGTGCCGCCACGGTCGGCCTGATCGGCATGGTGCCCGCGGCGCGCACGATGGCGCAGCTGCTGTCGGCCTTCGGTTCGCGCGTGGTCGGCTACGACCCGTCGCTGCATTCGACCGACAACGTGTGGTCGCGCTGGCGCGTCGAGCCGCTGGGCCTGCAGCAGCTGCTGGAGGAGTCCGACGCCGTGTGTGTTCAGCTGGCCTACTTCACCCGCTACCAGGGGCTGCTCGGCGAGCGCTACCTGCCGTACTGCAGGCCTAACCAGGTGATGGTGGCCCTGTCGCACTCGGCGATCTTCGACGAAGCCGCGCTGGCCGAGGTGCTGGGCAGCGGCCGCATGGCCGCCGCCTGGTTCGACAGCCTCGAGCCGGGTGCGCTCGACCCGGGCCGTCCGTTGCACAACATCGATTCGCTGCAGATCACGCCGCGCGTGGCGAGCACCACGCGCGAATCCCGTGTGCGCGCCGCGTGGGCCGTGGCCAAGCGCGTGGACGAACTGCTCTCGCTGCCGCCGGGCGCCAAGGCCGAGTTCAGGCCGACGGCGCCAGGCGTCGAAGCTGATCTTGCAGCCGGAGAAGCGTCGTCTTGAAGTCGGCCAGACGCTGACGCTCCTGCTCGACCACCGCCGCCGGCGCGCGCACGACAAAGCTCTCGTTGCCGAGCTTGCCTTCGGCCTTGGTGACCTCGCCGCTCAAGCGCGCGATCTCCTTGGACAGCCGCTCGCTCTCGGCAGCGATGTCGATCTCCACGTGCAGTGCCAAGTGCGTGGCGCCCTGCACGGCCACCGGTGCCAGCCTGGTCGCTTCGACGAAGGCGGCCTCATCGGCGAACACCTTCACGTCGCCGAGTTTGGCCAGTGCCTTCAGCAGCGAGGCCGCCTCGTTCATGAACGCCTCGTCGCCGAAGGCGTACAGCGGCACGCGCTCGGCCGGTGACAGGCTCATCTCGCTGCGCAGCGCGCGGCACGTGCCGGCGATGGCCTTGAGCTTGCCCACCCAGGCGTCGGCCTGTGCATCGACCTTCTCGAGCTGTGCTTGCGGGTAGGCGACCGTGACAATGCTGTCGGCCTTGCGCCCCGCGACCACAGCGACGCGTTCCCACAGCTCCGCCGTGATGAACGGCGTGATCGGATGCAGCACGCGCAGCACGGTCTCCAGCGTGCGGATCAGCGTGCGCCGCGTGGCGCGCTGCTGCGCCTCGCTGCCATTCGCGATCTGCACCTTGGCGATTTCGAGGTACCAGTCGCAGTACTCGTTCCACACGAACGAGTAGATCGCGTTGGCCACATTGTCGAGGCGGTACTCGGCGAAGCCCTGCGCGACCGCGGCCTCCACACGCTGCAGCTCGCCGGCGATCCAGCGATCGGCTTGGCTGAAGCTCATGTAGCCGTGGAAGGGGCCGCCCGGCTCGCACTCGGCCTTGCTGTGCTCCTTCAGGCCGCAGTCGAAGCCTTCGCAGTTCATCAGCACGAAGCGCGTGGCATTCCACAGCTTGTTGCAGAAGTTCCGATAGCCCTCGCAGCGCTTGGTGTCGAAGTTGATGTCGCGCCCGAGGCTCGCGTAGCTCGCCATCGTGAAGCGCAGCGCATCGGCGCCGTAGGCGGGAATGCCTTCGGGGAACTCCTTCTCCACGCGCTTGGCGACCTTGGGCGCATGCTCGGGGCGGCGCAGGCCGGTGGTCGACTTCTTCACCAGCGTCGGCAGATCGACGCCCTGGATCAAGTCCACCGGATCGAGCACATTGCCTTCGCTCTTGCTCATCTTCTGGCCATGCGAGTCGCGCACCAGGCCGTGGATGTAGACGTCGCGGAACGGGACCTGGCCGGTGAAGTGCACCGTCATCATGATCATCCGCGCGACCCAGAAGAAGATGATGTCGAACCCCGTGACGAGCACCGTGCTCGGCAGGAACAGCGACAGCTCTTTCGTCGCTTCAGGCCAGCCGAGCGACGAGAACGGTACCAGCGCGGAGGAGTACCAGGTGTCGAGCACGTCCTCGTCGCGCGTGAGCTCGCCGCCATATCCGGCTGCCTTTGCCTTCGCCTTCGCTTCGTCCTCGCTGCGCGCAACGAAGAGCTCGCCGTTGCTGCCGTACCAGGCCGGGATCTGGTGTCCCCACCACAACTGGCGCGAGATGCACCAGTCCTGGATGTTCTTCATCCACTGGTTGTAGGTGTTGACCCATTGCTCCGGCACGAATTTCACCGAGCCGTTCTCGACCACCTCGATCGCTTTCTGCGCGATCGACTTGCCGTCGGGGCCCGGCTTGCTCATCGCGACGAACCATTGGTCGGTGAGCATCGGCTCGACGATCTGCCCGGTGCGTGCGCAGCGCGGCACCATCAGCTTGTGCTTCTTCACCTCGACGAGCAGGCCTTGCGCGTCGAGGTCGGCGACGACCTTCTTGCGCGCGACGAAGCGGTCGAGCCCGCGGTAGGCGGCGGGCGCGTTGTCGTTGATCTGCGCATCGAGCGTCAGCACGCCGAGGATCGGCAGCTTGTGGCGCTGGCCCACCGCATAGTCGTTGGCATCGTGCGCCGGCGTGACCTTGACGACTCCGGTACCGAAGGCGCGGTCGACGTAGTCGTCGGCGATCACCGGGATCTCGCGGTCGCACAGCGGCAGCTTGACCTTCTTGCCGATGAAGCCCTGGTAGCGATGGTCCTCGGGGTGCACCATCACCGCGGTGTCGCCGAGCATGGTTTCCGGTCGTGTGGTGGCGACCACCAGCTCGCCGGAGCCATCGGCCAGCGGATAGCGGATGTGCCACAGGTGGCCGTCCTCTTCCTCGCTCTCGACCTCGAGGTCGGACACCGCGGACTTGAGCACCGGGTCCCAGTTCACCAGGCGCTTGCCGCGGTAGATCAGACCCTGGTCATACAGCTGCACGAAGGTCTCGGTGACCACCTTCGACAGCTTCTCGTCCATCGTGAAGTACTCGTGCGCCCACGACACCGAGTCGCCCATCCGGCGCATCTGTTGCGTGATCGTGGAGCCCGAGTGCTGCTTCCACTCCCACACCCGCGCGACGA
>VBDL01000759.1:0-2420 GCA_005884255.1 Betaproteobacteria bacterium
CGCGCTTCATGTCGCGCATCGAGCGCCACCTGGTCGACCGCGCCGACAGCCTGGAGCAGTCGCTGCGCCAGGCCAACACGGATCTGCACCGCATCGCCTACCACGACGCGCTCACCCAGTTGCCCAACCGCCTGGTGTTCGAGGACAAGCTGGTCGCCGCGGTGGCGCGCGCCGACCGCGCGCGGTCGCGCCTGGCGGTGCTGTTCATCGACCTCGACGGCTTCAAGCCCATCAACGATTCCTACGGACACAGCAGCGGCGACGCGGTGCTGCGCCAGGTGGGCGAACGCCTGCGCATCCTGTCGCGTGCGGCCGACACGATGGCCCGTGTCGGCGGCGACGAGTTCCTGATGCTGCTGGAGCACGACGCCGACGAGCAAAGCGCGGCGCAGGTCGCCACGCGCATGCTGGCCGCCCTCGCCCAGCCCTACTCGCTGGGCAGCCGCGCGGTGACGGTGTCGTGCTCGATCGGCATCGTGTTCTATCCGGATGGCGGTGCGCACACCAAGCTCATCGCGCGTGCCGACGCGGCCATGTACGCCGCCAAGCGTTCGGGCGGCGCCTGCTACTGCTTCTTCGAGCCCAGCATGGAGGCCGACGCGCACGACCAGCTCGACCTGCAGCGCGATCTGCGCCTCGCGCTCGAGAACAAGGAGCTCGAGCTCTTCTATCAGCCCAAGATCGACGCGCGCAGCGGCAAGGTGACGGCCGCCGAGGCGCTGCTTCGCTGGAAGCATCCGCAGCGCGGCATGATCGGACCCTCCATATTCATCCCGATTGCCGAGCGCTTCGGCCTGATCGGCACGCTGGGCAACTGGGTCATCGAGGACGCCTGCCGCCAGGCGCGCGCATGGCGCGACTGCGGCCTGCGCGTGCGCGTGGCCATCAATCTCTCCGCCTTCCAGATGGTGTCGAGACCGAGCGGCAGCGCGACATTCTGGGCAGCATGGGCTGCGACGAACTGCAGGGCTACCTGTTTGCCAAGCCGATGTCGGCGCGGGCGGTGCTTCTGTGGGCCAGCGACGAGGAACAGCGTCAGACCGCGTTCAAGGCTTCGCTGTTCACCGAAACCCGGCCAGTGGCCGCCAACGAGGACGAGATCTACGCGCGGGCCATGGCGCCCACGGTCGTGATGGGCATGCGGCACAGCAGCTGGCCGCGCACCACCTTCCCGGACACCGTGGTGGAGGGGTGGCCCCCTCCGACACCGGTCATCCCCGCTGCGCGTTGCCCAGCTTGAACACCGCCACCGCATCCACCAGCCGCGCCGCCTGCTGCTGCAGGCTCTCGGCCGCGGCGGCCGATTCCTCCACCAGCGCGGCGTTCTGCTGCGTCACCTGATCGAGCTGCGTCACCGCGCCGCTGACCTGGCTGATGCCCGCGGTCTGCTCGTGCGTGGCCGCGCTGATGGTGGCGATGAGGTCGCTCACGCGCTGCACCTGCCGCACGATGTCGCTCATCGTGCGCCCGGCGTCGTCGACCTGCTTGCTGCCGACGTCGACCTTCTCGACGCTGTCGCTGATCAGCGTCTTGATCTCCTTGGCCGCCTGCGCGCTGCGCTGCGCGAGGCTGCGCACCTCGCCGGCCACCACCGCGAAGCCGCGGCCCTGCTCGCCGGCGCGCGCGGCTTCCACCGCCGCATTCAGCGCGAGGATGTTGGTCTGGAAGGCGATGCCGTCGATGACGCCGATGATGTCGGCGATCTTCTTGCTCGACGCGCTGATCTGCTCCATCGTCGCGACCACGTGGCCGACCGTCACGCCGCCGTGCGAGGCCACGTCGCTGGCCGACTTGGCGAGCTGCTCGGCCATCATCGCGGTTTCCGCATTGGCCTTCACGGTGGAGGTCAGTTGCTCCATCGACGCGGCCGTCTGCTGCAAGTTGCTCGCCTGCGTCTCGGTGCGGTGCGACAGGTCGGCATTGCCGGTGGCGATCTGGCTGGAGCCGGTGGCGATGCTGTCGCTGCTGGAGCGCACGCTGGCCACCACCGACGCGAGGCTCTCGTTCATTGCCTTCAGCGCATGCAGCAGTTCGCCGAGCTCGTTGTTGCTCTTGATCTCGATGCGCCAGCGGCGTGGTGATGCCGCGGATCAGCAGCACGGTCGTGGCCACCGCGAGCAGCAGCGACAGCACGACGGCGCCGCCGAGCAGGTAGCTGAGGTTCGTGATGCGGTTCTCCACCGCCAGCGCATTGGCCTTGCCGCGCTGCGAGAGAAACTCCGACAGCTCGGCCGACGCGACACCGCCCACGCGGTAGGTCGGGTTGATGGTGCCGATCAGCACCTGCTCGGCGGCGTCCCATTTGCCGGCCCCGATGGCGGCGGCCGCGTCGCGCACGGCCTTGACGCCGAGGCCGCCGCTCTTCTCGTACCAGGCATCGGCCAGCCGCCGTTCGTCGGCGGAGGCTATAGCTGCGTGGT
>VBDL01000759.1:2486-3934 GCA_005884255.1 Betaproteobacteria bacterium
CAGCGCCTGCAGCACCTGGCTGCGGTTGGTCTCCATCAGCAGCCTGATCTGCGCGAACGCCGTCTCCGACTTCGCATCGCGCAGCGAGACATCTTTGTAGGCCTGGCGCGTGAGCGACGTGCCGTACAGGCCGAAGGCGCCGATGCTGGCGACCAGCAGCATCAGCAGGCTCAGAACGGAAATGATCAGCGTCTTGATCTTGATGTTGGCAAGCATGTTGTGAACTCCCTGAGTGAAAGACAGAAGCGCCTAGCGCTTGCAGCGGCGGAAAAACTCGGCCAGGCCCGCGTCGAGATCGTCGGCGTGCTCGAACTCGAGGTAGGTCACGTCGCACAGGTTGCCGAGGTCCTTGAGCAGCGTGGTCTTGATCGGTGCGTGCTTCCACACGAGGAAGAGCACCGGCGTGCACGCGCCGCGGAACACGTGGTACGAGAGCTCGAAGGCGCTGCTCTCGCTCATGCCGACGCGGATGTTGACGAAGGCATCGGCCTGCGCGAGCCGGGCCAGGCGCCAGGTGCGGAAGTTCTGCGGCGTGAACGGCTGGCCCGATTCGGCCTCGAAGGAGGCGCGGAAGGTGTCCGAGCTTTCGGCCTGGTGGCCGGTGAGGTAGTGGAAGCCGTGCGGCGCGCCGTTGTGCTGCTCGATGCGCTCGAGCACACCGGCGATCAGCGCTTGCTGGGCCAGGCCGGACTCCGTCAATGGCTGGCGGATGAAGAGTTTCAGCTCGGCCGTGTCGGCCGCCGGCGCCGCAACGCCAGTGGTGGCACGCCCCGCGCGAGCCCCGGCCATGAAGGCATGCCACAGGCGATCGCCCTGGCTGGCCGCGCGGTTCTTCAGCAGCGCGCGCGCCTCGTCGACCGACGCTGCAGCGAGCGAGCCGCGTGGCCTGAGCATCAGCGCATCCTGCGACTCGGCCACCCCCGCGAGAAAGGCCGAAGACAGCTGCTGCCGCAGGGCCGCGCGGTCACCCGGCTTGCCGCTGGGCGGCGGATACACGCGGTCCATGAGCGCGACCACATCGCGCTGCGCCCACGGGCGCTGCCGGTAGGGCGTGTCGAAGCAGCGCGCGAGCTCGGCGCTGCCGGTCAGGATGAAACGGTCGATGCTCCCCATGATCTCTCCGATCTGTTTGCCGAGGCCGGAGGCGCGCCTGCTTGATGGCAGGGCCGCAAGATCGGAAAACGACGCGGAGCGCAAGGCTGCCGGCTTCGACCATGGTCGAAGCAGCCGGGGGGAGAAAATATCCAACCCTGGTTTCTTGGCAACCCCGCTGTCATGGCTCCGAGAAGCGTTAGACCGGAAGCTTTGCGACCCCGACTTTCGTACGGGTGTGCCTTTGTCAAAAGGACGCGGTCAGGCGCCCTTGGTCAGTTTATCGGCGGTGGCGGTGTGCGTCTTTAGCAAGCGAGTGTGTCGTCCGTGATGCAATGGGCGCACAGCACCTGCAT
>VBDL01000021.1 GCA_005884255.1 Betaproteobacteria bacterium
TACTGGCGCTTCTGCGCTTCCGAGCCATGGCGCAGCAAGGTGCCCATGTTGTACATCTGGCCGTGGCAGGCGCCGGAGTTGCCGCCCGAACGGTTGATCTCTTCCATGATCACCGTGGCTTCCGAGAGGCCCAGCCCCGAGCCGCCGTACTCCTGCGGGATCATCGCAGCCAGCCAGCCGGCCTTCGTCAGCGCATCGACGAAGGCCTCGGGATAGGCGCGCTGCTCGTCGATCTTGCGGTGGTACTCATCGGGGAACTCGGCGCACAGCGCGCGCACCGCGTCGCGGATGTCGTGGTACTTGTCGGTCGTGGTCATGAAAGTTCAGCGGTGGCTTGCATGCAGAGGTGGCCGTCGGCGTCCTGCGCCCACAGCTGCACCGTGTTGCCTTCGGGCTGGCCGCAGACGAAGAACGGCGCGGTGTCGAAGATCGGGCGCACGGCGCGGAAAGAGAACTTCGCCAGCCGCGCATCGGGCCGCTCGCGGCGCAGCAGATCTACCAGCAGCGTGGCAATCAGCGGGCCATGCACGACGAGGCCGGGATAGCCCTCGACCTGCGTCACATACGGATGGTCGTAGTGGATGCGGTGGCCGTTGAAGGTGAGCGCCGAATAGCGGAACAGCAGCACCGGGTCGGGCACGATGCGGCGTTGCCACAGCGCGTCCTTCGGCGCCGCCGTTGGCGCGGGCTGTGGGTCGCCCGCGCGCGGCGCTTCGCGGTAGACGATGTCGTGCTCTTCGGTCAGCGCGAGGCCGCGCTGGTTGGCGACCTCGTGGCGCACGACGACGAACACCAGCTCGCCGCTACGGCCCGATTTGTGCTGCACCGACGCGATCGTCGACGTGCGCGTCACCGCATCGCCCGCCTTCAGCGGCGCATGCCATTGCAGCCGGCCGCCGGCCCACATGCGCCGTGGCAGCGGCACCGGTGGCAGGAAGCCGCCACGCTTGGCGTGACCGTCTTCGCCCAGCTCGCTGTGGCGGTGCATCGGCAGGAAGTACAGCCAGTGCCATAGCGGCGGCACGAGGGCGTCGCTGTCGTCACGGTCGAGCGTGGCGGCCAGCGCGCGCAGCGGCGCCGGCGTGATCGTGTCGTGCTGCGTCTCACTGCGGCCGACCCAGTCGTTGAAGTCCATGGGCGCATGGTGCCCCTCGGGCGCCCCGAGAACAATCGGCCAATTCGGCAGCCACCCTTCAGCAAAACAAGAGGCTGGCTAAGATGCGCTGATGCAGTTCAGCCTGACCGACTTGACGCTTTTCGTGCAGGTGGCCGAGACCGGCAGCCTCACGCGCGCGGCCGAACGCGTGCACCTGTCACTCGCTGCCGCGAGCGCACGCGTGCGCGCACTCGAGGAGCAGGCACAGCTGCAGCTGCTGTACCGCGAGGCCCGCGGCGTGCGCCTTACCGCGGCGGGCGAGGCCTTCGCCCACCACGCGCGGCGCATGCTGCAGCAGGCCGAATCCCTGCGCGGCGACCTGCGCGAGTATTCGGGCGGTGTGAAGGGCCACGTGCGCATCTTCGCCAACACCACCGCGGTGACCGACTTCCTGCCCGAGGTGCTGGCGCGCTTCCTCGCCGCGCACCCGAACATCAACGTCGACCTGCAGGAGCGCGCCAACCAGGAGATCGTGCGCGGCGTGCGCGACGGCAGCACGGACATCGGCATCGTCGCCGGCGAGGTCGACACCGAAGGGCTGCAGGCCATTCACTTCAGCACCGACCGCCTGCTGCTCGTGACCCCGAAGAACCACAAGCTCGCGCGACGCAAGCGCGTGGCCTTTGCCGAGACGCTGGCCTACGACCACGTCGGCCTGCACGAAGGCAGCACGATCCACAGCTTCCTGCAGCGCGTGGTCGATCAGCTGGGCCAACGGCTGAAGCTGCGCATCCAGCTGCGCGGCTTCGATGCGATGTGCCGCATGATCGAAGCCGGCGTCGGCGTCGGCATCGTGCCGGAGTCGGCGGCGCGACGGCATGCGGCGACGATGGGCATCGCGCTGGTCGAGCTCAGCGATGCATGGGCGGTGCGCGAGCGCTACATCGTCGTGCGGGATCTGGCGCAGCTGCCGTCGTTCTCGCGCGCCCTGGTGCAGGGCTTGCGCGACAGCTTCGCGGCGCCGGGGCAGCCCTTCGCTACGGGGCGGTAACGCCGATCACCCACGCCGACACGTCGTCGAGAAGAGTCGCGAGCGCCTGGCGCAGCCCTTGCACGGCACCGTCGGCGTCATAGCTCGCCACGGGTGCCTCGGCAGTGAAGGTTCGCCGGCCGAGGAGCAGCCCCTTCTCGGGATCGATCAACTCGGCCGTCAGCGTGATGCGCGCCACACCGGGCGGCGTCGCCGCGTCGTGATAGACCTCGTCGAGGCGGGTGCGCAGCAGCAAGGATCCCTTGATGCCGCTCGCGGCCAGCCCGGCTGTGCGGAAGGCGCTGGCGCGCTCGAGCCGCGCCGCGAGCAGCGCATCGAGGCGTCGGCTGGGCGGCTCGGTCCAGCTGCTGAACTGATAGTAGGCCCGGGTGCCGGCCGAGCGGCTGAAGACGATGTCCTGCGTGTCGTAGAAGGCCGCGGCGGTCGTCGGCGCCACGAGCAGCGTCGCATCGCTCTTCGTGGCGGCAGCCGCTGCCGTGCTGCCCGGCACCTCGAGCACGAAGTAGCGATGCGCCTGCTTCGATCCCGGCCCTGCGCACGCAGCGAGCACCAGCACCGACGCCAGCAGCGCGAAGCCTTTCATCGCCGCTCCTCGCCGGGCCCGAGGCTGGCCTGCGAAGGCCCGAACAGCACGGCCCGCGGGTCGCCGAACCGGCGCGCGGTCGTGCCCAGCGCGTCGGCGGCCGACCGCAATTGCTGCGCAGTGAGCCGCAATTCGGCGTCGCCATCGATCAGCAGCGTGTCCGTCCGGCTCGACAGCCGGGCGACGTCCCCGCTCATCTGGCGCACGCTGCCGGCGACCTCGCGAATGCCGAGCGTCGTTTCCGCTCCGAGCGTGTCGTAGCGATCGGCGAGGCGGTGCACTTCGCCGTTCATCTCGCGCGTCGACGCGCGAACGCTGTCGGCGGCGCCACCGATCGATGCAAGCGTTCCGTCGAGCCGGGTCGCCACGCTGTTGGCGCTCTTCGTGAGCTGACGCATCTGGTCGAGCGTCTCGGTGATGGCCGCCTGGTTCTGCGCCGACAAGGTCTGGTTGATGCGCAGCAGCGTGTCGTCGGCGTGCTCGGCGAGCTGGGTCACGGTGTCGGAGAACTGCTGGAGCTGAGACGCGCCCTCGGCGATCACCGCTTCGTCTTCGCCGGGGGGCGGAGCTTTCAGCGGCGGGCTGTCCTCGGTCAGGTTCACCAGCCGGATCGTCGCCAGCCCCGTGATGAGATTGCGGTCCACGACGGCCTGCGTGCTCTCCCGCACCGGTGTCGTCGGCGCGACGCTCGCCACCACTTCAACGGTGCCCTGACGCCGAGCCGAGAAGGAAATGTGCGTGACCGCACCGACGCGGATGCCTCTCATCTTGACGTCGCTGCGAATCTGCAGGCCCTCGAGCGATTGCCTCGCGAAATAGATCTTGTAGGTCTGCACGTCCCTGCCCTGCCCCGACGCGACGATCCAGACGACGGCCGCCGTCAACAGCGCCAGGAGGATCAGCACCGACGTGCCGACCAGTGTGTACCTTGCTTCGGGTTCCATCAGGTGCTCCCTTGCCGGTGCGGCGCGCGCGCCGAGAAGTAGTCGCGAATCCACGGGTGATCGCTCTCGATGACCGACGCGACCGGTCCGTCGGCAATCACCTTCCCCGCCGACAGCGCGATCGTGCGGTCGATGATCGAGAGCAGCGTGTCCAGGTCGTGCGTCACCATGAAGACCGTCAGGCCGAGGCTGGCACTGAGCGCGCGCACCAGGCTGTCGAAGGAGCGCGCACCGATGGGGTCGAGCCCGGAGGTCGGCTCGTCGAGGAAGAGGATCTCCGGCTCCAGCGCGAGCGCCCGCGCCAGGGCGACCCGCTTGCGCATGCCGCCTGACAGCTGCGCCGGCGTCTTCTTGCCGGTCTCGGGGTCGAGGCCGACCAGCGAGAGCTTGAAGCCCACGAGCGGGGCGATCATCGCGTCGGACAGGCGGGTGTGCTCCTTGAACGGCACGGCGATGTTCTCCGCGACGGTCAGCGAGGAGAAGAGCGCGCCGTCCTGGAACAGCATGCCGAAGCGTCGTCGCAGGGTGTTCATCTGGGCCTCGTCTGCCTGCCACACATCCTCGCCGAAGAGGCGCGCCCGGCCCGCTGTGGGGCGCAGCAGGCCGATCATCTCCTTGAGCAGGACGGACTTGCCGGTGCCGCTGCCGCCGATGAGCGCCACCACCTGGCCACGCTCGATGCGAAAGCTCACGCCATCGTGGATGACGTCGGGGCCGAAGCGCGTGACGATCGAATCGGCTTCGAGGACGATGTCCATTCAGATTCCCAAGCGCTGCAGCGTCACGGCGAACACGGCATCCAGCACGATGACCCAGACGATGCTCTGGACGACGGTCGACGTCGTGTGGTCGCCGACGCTGCGCGCGTCACGGGAGACCGTCATGCCCATGTGGCAGGCGATCATCGCGATGAAGGCTGCGAACACGGGGGCTTTCGCCAACCCGATGACGAAGGCGCTGAGCTCCATCACGGCATGCAGCCGGCTCATGAAGGCCGATGGCGTGATCTCCAGCCGCGTCGCACCGACCAGGATGCCACCCGCGATGCCGGCCCCGTCGCCGACGAAGACCAGCAGCGGCAGGCCGAAGACGATGGCCGCGAGCCGGGGGACGACGAGCACCTGGATCGTCGACAGGCCGAGCGTCTGGATCGCGTCCGTCTCTTCCTGCACTTTCATCGAGCCGATCTGCGCCGTGAACGCGGCGCCCGAGCGCCCGGCCACGATCACCGCAACGAGAATCGGCGACAGCTCGCGGCAGATGGCCAGCCCGACGCCATCGACGACGAAGATCGTGGCGCCGTAGCGCTGCGCCTGCACGCCCAGCAGGTACGCGAACACGACGCCGATGAGGAAGGTGACGAGGGCGACGATGGGAATGGCGTCGAGCACCACCGACTCGAACTGCGAGACCGCTTCCTTGAAGCGAAAGAGCCGCGGCCTGCGCACGAGCGCCAGCAATTCCAGCGCCACCTCCCCGAGGAACGCGTTGTGCGTCTGCAGCTCGCGCCACACCTGCACGGCCGCGACACCGACGTGCTGGATCAGGTTGCGGTGCACCGAGGGCGCTGCCACCGGCGGGACCCGCATGCGCTCATGGACGAGGTTCAGCAGGCGCACGTGGCGCTCGTCCATGGCGCGCGTGCTGACGGCAGATTCCGCGAAACCGAGGTCTCCGAGGTGGCTGAAGAGCATGAAGCCTGCCGAGGTGTCGAGTTCCCGCAAATGCTGTCCATCCAGCACGCACACATGCTTCACGTCCAGGCGCAAGGTCTCGATCGCCGCGGCAATCGCCGGCAGGTTCGACAGCCGCCAGTTCCCTTGCAGATAGACGACGTCGGCGCCGTCCTCGACGGCGTGCCGGATCAGCGTCGTCGCGTCCGGGTTCATCGCAGGGGCGGCAGCCGCCGCACCACCGGCGTCGACTTGATCAACGCGCTGTTGGTCTCCGCGCAATCGGCGAAGGCCTCGAGCACCTCGTCGAGGTGCTGGATCGAGCGCAGCGCGACGCGCGCGACGAAGCAGTCTTCGCCGGTGACCTTGTCGCACTCGATGCACTCGGGCGTCTTCTGCAGCAGCGCTTCGACATCGCGCAACCTTCCGGGCACCGGCCGCAGCCTCACCAGCGCCATCAGCGGATAGCCGAGCCGCACGAGGTCGAGCTCGGCGGCATAGCGGCGGACCACGCCGTCGCTCTCGAGCCGGCGCACGCGCTCGGTGGTGCTCGGGCTGGACAGGCCGAGCCGGCGTGCCAGCTCGCTCATCGGCAGGCGCCCTTCATCGGCCAGCAGGCCGAGGATGCGGGCGTCCAGCGCGTCGATCGAAGAATTCAAGGCAAGCATCGCGATTCTGTTCAGGATTGAAGGCGGACCAGGCGAATTTGCAGCGAGAAGCCTAAGTGAGATTGCCGATTCCGCCAAGACAATGCCTGGCATGCAATCCACCCTCCAGCAACGCGGCAGCCTGCAGATGGCCGCGGCGATGGCCATCTCCGGCACGGTCGGCCTGTTCGTCTTCGAATCGGGCCAGAGCCCGTACAACGTGGTGTTCTTCCGCTGCGTGTTCGGCGCCCTGAGCCTGGCCGCCTACTGCGCGGCGAGCGGCTTGCTGCAGCGCCGGCACTTCACGCGCCGCATGCTCGCGCTGTCGGGGCTCGGCGGCGCGGCCATCGTCTTCAACTGGGTGCTGTTGTTCGGCTCGTTCCATCACGCGTCGATCTCGATCGCCACCGCGGTCTACAACACCCAGCCCTTCATGCTCATCGGCATCGGCGTGCTGTTCCTCGGCGAGCGCGTCAGCGCCGCGCGCCTGGGCTGGATAGGCACCGCGTTCGTCGGCTTGCTGCTGCTGGTCGGGCTCGATCTGCAAGGCATCGATCTGCGTGGCCCCGCCTTGCGCGGCTTCGGCATGGCGCTGGGTGCGGCGCTGCTCTACGCACTGGCGGCCGTGGTGATCAAGCGGCTGCAGGGCGTGCCGCCGCAGTTGATCGCGCTGGTGCAGGTGAGCCTGGGCGTGCTGCTGCTGCTTCCGCTGGCCGATTTCAACGCACTGCCGAGCGCGCCCACGCCGTGGCTGTGGCTCCTCGGCATGGGCGTGCTGCACACCGGCCTGATGTACATCCTGCTGTATTCGGCAATCCAGAACCTGCCGACGGCGCGGGTGGCGGTGCTGTCGTTCATCTATCCCGCCGTCGCGCTGGGTGTCGACCATCTGTTCTACGGCCAGCACCTCGGTGCGCGGCAGTGGGCCGGCATCGGCCTGATCGCGCTCGGCAATCTCGGCGTGAGCCTGGGGCTCGAATGGCGCGTTCGATGGAGGGCGCGCGCCGACATCCAGAGTTCAGAACGGTAGCGTGTACGGCGGAATGACGGGGCGCAGAGAAGCTCGTCGTCGTTCAGCCGGGCTTCTTCTCCCAAGCGCTGCACCAACCCTTAGCCGCCACATCCTTGCCGTAGAACAGGCTGCAGCCGCCGTGCGCCTGGCCGGGCTCGCCGACGTACAAGGCGCAATTGGCGCAGGTCTGGCCCGGCTGGTACTTGGGGAACTTCGCGCGATCGACGCGCGCCGCATCGGCCTTGTAGTCCAGTGCGATCGCTTCGGCATCGGACTCCTGCACCAGCGCGTCCTCGGCTACGGCGCGGCGCAGCGTGAGAACGCCGAGCCCGGCGGCGCTCATCAGCCGGATCACGACGCGGCGCGAAGGCTGGGTGGGCAAGGAACGCATGGCGCGATTGTGCCGAAAGCGCGCCCGCATGGCACAGCGATCACGCCGGCGCGTTCCTGCCGCGCCGCTGCGCCCGCTGCACCAAGGCCTGCCCATGCTCGGCCAGCGCGCGGCGCAATGCCGCCGGCTTGATGATGCTGAAGGCGAACGGCAGCCGCGCGAGCTCGCGCGCCACCCAGTGCAGGTCATCGGCCTGCGCCCTCAGCAGTACGCCGCGCCGGGCCTGCTGCAACTCGCCGAGCTCGACGAAGACGGCGCGGCGTGCGCTCTGCAGATCGGTATCGAGCAGCACCTCCACCGCGTGCGCGCGCGGCAGCAGGGCGATCGAGCGGGCGAGGTGGCCCAGCACATCGAAGCCCGCGGGCCGGCCAAAGCTCTTGGGCAAGGCTTCGAAGCCCTGCACGCGATCGAGGCGGAACGAGCGCAGCGCGCGACGCAGGTGGCAGTGGCCCACCGCATACCACGCGCCGCCGCGGTAGGCGAGGCCGTAGACGTCGACCTCGCGCTCGGTGTCCTGCGCCTCGGCGCTGCGGTAGTGCAGCTTCACGCGCTGCTGTGCGCGTGCCGCGGCGCTCAAGCCGAGCAGCGCCGCGGTGGCGCCGGCGGCGAAGGGGCGCGCGAGATCGAGCGACACGGTCTGGTCGATGTCGGCC
>VBDL01000022.1 GCA_005884255.1 Betaproteobacteria bacterium
CAACGCGGAGGCCGGCTTCCCCAGCTCGCGCGACAAGCTGCGCATGGTGGCCGCGCTGTTTCCGAACTACCTCCACGTAGTGGCGCTGAAGAGCGCGAAGATCCGCTCGCTGCACGACCTCAAGGGCAAGCGCGTGTCGGTCGGCGCGGCACGCAGCGGCAACGAGCTGAACGCGCGCGTGCTCCTCGGCGCAGCCGGCATGAGCTACGCCGACCTGCGCCGCGTGGACTACGTGCCCTACAACGACTCCATCGTGCTGATGCGCGATGGCCAGCTCGATGCGGCCATCGTCTCCGCGGGCCTCGGCGTCAAAGTGGTGAGTGACCTGGCGGCCGTGGTGCCGGTGGACATCGTGCCGATCGACCCCGAGGTGGTGGCGCGCACCGACCGCGCGATGGCCGCCGGCGTGATCCCCGCCGGCACCTATCCCGGCCAGGCGCGCGAGGTGCCCACCGCGGTGCTCGTGAACTTCCTCGTTACGCACAGCGAGGTGCCCGAGAGCCTGGTGCACGACGCGCTGAAGGCGCTGTATGCGCACCTGCCGCAGCTGCGCGCGTCGCATGTCGCGGCCGCCGACATCGCGCGCGAGCGCGGCTTGATGAGCCGGCCCATCGCACTGCACCCGGGCGCCGAGCGCTATTTCCGCGAGATCGGGGTGCTGCACTGATCGCGGCGCATGGACATCTGCTTCGCGCTCGCGCTGTCGTCCGCCGTGCTGCTGCGCGTGCCCGCGCCGCTCACGCTGAGCTGGCAGCACAGCGTCGAGCACTTCCGCATCGAGGAGGACTACGGCGTGCGCGGCGATGCGCTGGTCCTCGCCGAAGTGCGCACGCAAGGCGTCGGCGCCGGTATCGATGTGCCGCGCGACGCGCGTTTCGAGGGCGGCTGGTGGCGCTTCACTCCCGCGGTGCCAGCGCTGCCGCATGTGCAGCTCGCGAACTCGACGTACGTCACGGGCTACACGTTGTGCAGCGTCCAGGGCTGCGAATATCTGGCCGGCGGGCAGGTGCTGGTGATGCGGCCCTGCTGAGACAATCGCCCGCATGCTGCAGTTCGAATTGCTGAAGACCGACGGCCACGCGCGCCGCGGCCGCCTGACGCTCAACCACGGCGTGATCGAGACGCCGATCTTCATGCCGGTGGGCACCTACGGCACCGTCAAGGGCGTGATGCCCCAGTCGCTCGACGCGATGGGCGCGCAGATCATCCTCGGCAACACCTTTCACCTGTGGCTGCGCCCGGGACTCGACGTCGTCAAGCAGTTCGGCGGCCTGCACCGCTTCGAAGCCTGGCACAAGCCCATCCTCACCGACAGCGGCGGCTTCCAGGTGTGGAGCCTCGGCGAGATGCGCAAGATCAGCGAGGAGGGCGTGCGCTTCGCATCGCCGGTCAATGGCGACAAGCTCTTCCTCACGCCCGAGGTCAGCATGCAGATCCAGACGGTGCTCAATTCCGACGTCGTCATGCAGTTCGACGAATGCACGCCGTACGAGACCAAGGGCCACATCACCACGGAGAACGAGGCCCGCGCATCGATGGAGCTCAGCCTGCGCTGGGCGCGGCGCTGCGTCGCCGAGTTCGACAGGCTGCAAAACCCCAATGCGCTGTTCGGCATCGTGCAGGGCGGGATGTTCGAGCAGCTGCGCGAAGCCTCGCTCGCGTCGCTGGTCGAGCTCGACCTGCCCGGCTACGCGATCGGCGGCGTCAGCGTCGGCGAGCCGAAGGAGGAGATGCGGCGCATCGTCGCGCACACGCCGCACCGGCTGCCGGCCAGCAAACCGCGCTACCTGATGGGTGTGGGCACGCCGGAGGACCTGGTCGAAGGCGTGGCGAACGGCGTGGACCTGTTCGACTGCGTGATGCCCACGCGCAATGCGCGCAACGGTCACCTGTTCACGCGCTTTGGCGACCTGCGGCTGCGCAACGCCCGCTACAAGACCGACGAGGCGCCGATCGACCCCACCTGCGGCTGCCACACCTGCGGCCACTTCAGCCGCGCCTATCTGCACCACCTGGACCGCTGCGGCGAGATGCTGGGCCCGATGCTCACCAGCATCCACAACCTGCACTACTACCTGAACCTGATGCGCGAGGTTCGGCAGGCGCTCGATGAAGACCGCTTCGCCGCGTTCCAGCAGCGGTTCGCTGCGGATCGGGCGCGCGGGATATAGGGTTGGCCATGCGCTGGTTGCTCCACGCGCTGAAGACGGTTGCCACCTGGCTGCTGGCGCTGCTGGTCCTGTTCGAGGAATGGGGTTGGGAGCCGCTCGCGCGCCTGCTGGGGCAGCTCGCGAAGCTGCCACTCATCGGCTGGCTCGAGCAGCGCGTCGCGCGGCTGCCGTCCTATGCGGCGGTGGCGGTGTTCTTCGTGCCCGCCATCCTGCTGCTGCCGATCAAGCTGCTCGCGCTGTGGATCATCGGCCGCGGTCATGCGCTGCTCGGCGTGGCGGTGATCGTCATCGCCAAGGTCGCCGGCACCGCGGTGGTGGCGCGCCTGTTCATGCTCACCAAGCCGGCGCTGATGCGCCTGGCGTGGTTCGAGCGCTGGTACACGCGCTGGGCGGTGTGGAAGGCTGTGCTGCTCGAGCGCGTGCGCGCTTCGATGGCGTGGCGCGCAGCACGCAGCGTGAAGGCCTCGGTGAAGAAGCGGCTGCGCAGCTGGCGCCGCGTATTCGACTCAACCGG
The DNA here is from genome assembly GCA_005884255.1 of Betaproteobacteria bacterium. Lineage (GTDB taxonomy): Bacteria > Pseudomonadota > Gammaproteobacteria > Burkholderiales > Burkholderiaceae_C > VBDL01. The sequence continues at coordinate 2,686 of VBDL01000022.1, forward strand.
CGGCCAGTAGCGCGCCCACGCGCTCGCGCAAGCCTTCGGGGCTGACCTGCGGCGCCGCCACCGGCTCGCCGGCCACCAGCCCGACGCGGCTGAACAGCCCGCGGCGGAAGGGCTTGACCATCGCGGTGCCGCGTTCGACGCGCGAGAAGAACGAGCCCCACAGGTTCTGCAGCGCCAGCGGCACCACCGGCACCGGGTGCGTCTCGAGGATCTTCATGATGCCGCCCTTGAAGGGCTGCAGCTCGCCATCCTTGGTGATGCCGCCTTCGGGGAAGATGCACAGCAGATCGCCGTCGTCGAGCACTTGCCGCGCCTGCGCGAAGGCGCGCTCGTAGGTCGCCGGGTCATCCTTCTGCGGCGCGATCGGGATCGCCTTGCCAAGCCGGAAGAAGGTGCCGAGCACGGGGACCGCGAAGATTTTGTGGTCCATGATGAAGCGGATGGGGCGCGGGCTGGCGGCCATCAGCAGCACCGCGTCGATGAAGCTGACGTGGTTGCACACGAGGATCGCGGCGCCCTCGGCAGGAATGTTCTCGTCGCCGCGCACCTTGAAGCGGTAGATGCAGCGTGACGCGATGAAGGCGACGAAGCGCAGCAGGTACTCCGGCACCACCAGGAAGATGTAGAAGGCGACCAGCGCGTTGGCGATGCCGGTGGCGAGGAAGACCTGCGGCACCGTGAAGCCGGCCTTGAGCATCACGCCCGCGATCACGCTGCTGGCGATCATGAACAGCGCGTTGAGGATGTTGTTCGCCGCGATGATGCGCGCGCGGTGCGAGGGTTGCGCGCGCAGCTGGATCAGCGCATACATCGGCACGCTGTACAGGCCGGCGAACAGCGACAGCAGCGCCAGGTCCATCATCACGCGCCAGTGCGCCGTCTGCGCGACGAAGGCGGCCAGGCCCATCACCGCCGAGGGTGGCAGCGCGCGCGACGCGAAGTACAGGTCGATGGCGAACACGCTCATGCCGATGGCGCCCAGCGGCACCAGGCCGATCTCCACATGGCGCTTCGACAGCACCTCGCACAACAGCGACCCGACGCCGATGCCGATCGAGAACACCACCAGCAGCAGCGACGCGACGTGCTCGTCGCCATGCAGCACCTCCTTCGCGAACGACGGGAACTGGCTCAGGAACACCGCGCCGAAGAACCACATCCACGAGATGCCGAGCAGCGAGCGGAAGACCACGATGTTGCCGTGCGCGAGCTTGAGGTTGCGCAGCGTCTCGGTCACCGGGTTCCAGTTGATGCGCAAGTGCGGATCGGTCGACGGCGAGCGCGGCACGAATTGCGCTGTGGCGCGGCCGAGCAGCGCAACGCCGATGCAGGCCCAGCCGACGACGCGCGCGCCGACCTCGGGCAGTGCGATCAGCAGACCGCCGGCCACGTTGCCGAGCAGGATCGCGACGAAGGTGCCCATCTCGACCATGCCGTTGCCGCCGGTGAGCTCGCGCTCGTTCAGGTGCTGCGGCAGATAGGCGTACTTCACCGGGCCGAACAAGGTGGAGTGCAGGCCCATCAGGAACACGCAGCCGAGCAGCAGCGTGACCTGGTGCGTGGCGAAGCCGATCGCCGCGGTGACCATGATCGCCACCTCCAGCCACTTGACGAAGCGGATCAGCGTCGCCTTGTCGTGCTTGTCGGCGAGCTGCCCGCTCGTGGCCGAGAACAGCAGGAAGGGCAGGATGAAGAGCGCGCCGATCACGAGGCCCGCCATTGCCGGCGGCAGCCAGCCGACCTCGAGCTGATAGGTCACCAGCACCGTGAAGGCGAACTTGAACAGGTTGTCGTTCGCGGCGCCGAGGAACTGCGTCCAGAAGAAGGGCGCGAAGCGGCGTTGCTTCAGCAGCGCGAACTGGTTGGGATGCTCGCTGTGCGGGGTCATCGGGTCGTTCCTCCTGTGGCTAGCGCACTGTAGCCGCGGCCGGCCCACAGGCGCCTGGTGTCGAACACCAGGGGGTGCAGGCGCGCCGTGCCGCTTCTCACACTGCGCTTGAGCACGAACTCGAAGAGCAGCGGATTGTGATCACGAATCGCTCGCAGCGGCGCGACGGCCGCCTCGTCGAGCAGGCCTTCGGCTGCCAGGCCCGCCGGGTCGTACAGTGGCATCACGCCGGGCAGCGGGTAGTCCGAGCCGTGCAGCAGCCGCGCGTGCCAGTCGTCGCGCTGCAGCAGCGTGCGCCACACGGTGGGCCGGCGGTTCACCTGGAACACGGCCGACAGGTCGGCATAGAGCAGGCCGCGCCAGGCCGGCTCGTCCATCAGGCGCGCCCACAGGTCGAACGCGGCGCGCCGCGGCTGCGAGCGCCGGTCGAGGTCGAGCGCCGCGCCGAGCGAAGCGGCATGCGCGACGACGACGGTGACGCCCGCCTCCAATGCGGCGCGCACGCGCAGCGGGTTGCCGTAGGCCTCGCGGTCGGCGCCGGTCACCGCCTTCTCCTCGCCGCAGTGCACGATGAGCGGCACGCGCCGCGCGCGCAGGCGCTCGTAGAACGGCCGGCAGCGCGCATCGCGCAGGTCGATGTTCATCGCGCTGGGCAGCCACTTCAGCGCCAGCGCGCCGGCGGCGAGCGTGGCGTCGAGTCGCTCGAGCGCATCGTGCCGGTAGGGGTGCACCGAGGCGACCCAGCCGAAGCGCTCGGGGCTGGCGGCGGCCACTTGCGCGGCATAGGTGTTCGGCACATGGAAGGTGGTCCATTGCGGCGCGACGTCGCCGCGGTCGTCGCAGGCCTGGTCGAAGGCGAAGAGCAGCCAACGCGCGCCGCTGGGGAAGTCGCTGGCCAGCGCGCGCAAGCGCGCGACGTAGGCCACATCGACGGACGCGGCGTCCGGCGCGACACAGGCCGCGTTGAGCAGCACCTTGCGGCGCAGCACTTCCACCGGATGCCACCACTGCTGCATCGACGCGTGCACGGTGCAGCCGGAGCCGGAGTCGCCGGTGCCCAGCAGGTGGGCGTGCATGTCCCACAGCGCGACGGGGTCGATGTCGTCGAAGGCCTGCACGAGCAGCGGGTGCTGCGCCAGTTCGGCCGGCAACGCGGCGCGGCAGGGGTTGCGCCAGCCACCGGCGCGCGCGTCGAGCCCGGTGAACAGGCCCGCGCTCAGGGCGGCGCTGCAGCACAGAACGTGGCGACGCTGGATCATGTCGTACGTTTTAGTACACGGCGAGCGTCGCTGCACCCAGCCCACTGCGCTGCAGCCACGCGAATACCGAGTCGACGCTGACGGTTTCGATGCGATCGCTGAAGCGCTTGTCGTTCGGGTGGTCGTCGAAGGCGATGTTGGCGCGCGTCATGCGTGCACCCAGTCGCGTCAGCGGCCCCAGGCGCAAGGTGGTCGGCCGGTAGTCGTGCAGCTGCAGCCAGGCCTGCGCCTGGCGGCGCGTCGTGGCCGCCGGCTCCAGCGCGCCGGCCAGCGTCTCGAGCGCCCACTGATTGCTCTGCTGGTAGCGCGTCGCCCACGGGTAGGCGAGCATGCTGTAGGCCGGCGTGTGCCATTGCGTGACGCGCTGGTTGTCGCGCAGCAGCGGCAGCAGTTTCTGTTGCGCGTCCGGCGCGAGCACGACGATGCCGGCTTCGTAGCGCTGCATGCGGTCGAGGAAGAACTCGCCGAGGCCCTGGCGGTACAGCGAGGCTTCCGCGCGGCCGCAGTCGTTGAGCTTGTGCACGACGCGCCATGCGGAGGCTTCGCTGTCGCGGTAGGCGAAGCCGAGGTGCGAGTAGTGCAGGCCGTATTGGCTCAGGTCCTGACCGACGCGCCCGATCATCACCACCTGCGCTCCGCTGGCGTCGAGGCGCTGCCGCGCGGCTTCCGCCAAGTGCATGCCTCGCTCGACATCGCCGACAGCCAATGGGCGCTCTTCGCAGGGGCGCCCCGCGTGCGCTGCGGCCGTGGCGAGCAGCAGCAGCCCGATCAGCAGGCGCCTCATCGCGTGATGCGCTCGTTGTACAGCAGCGCCGCGCCGATCTGGTTGGGGATGAAGGCCAGCGCCTGGCCCGCGGCGGACAGCACCCAGCCGGTGCTCACCGCGGTGACCAGCACCGCGCTGCCGACCGCGAGCGACGCGGCGCCGGCCACCTGGCCCGAGAAGCGCAGCGTGGCGAGGGCGCCGTCGGACGCGCGCTCCAGCACGACCACCATGCCGGTGGCCGAGGCCTCGACGGTGACCACGCTCAGCGTGACGCCGGCCGAGAAGATCATCACCGGGGCGGCGACCGACACCGCGACCGGCAGCAGCGACAGCGCGCTCGCTTCGGAAATCGACGATTGCGCTTGCGACGCCGGGACGATGCCAGCCGTCAGCGCGGCGCACAGGGTGAGCTTGCGAAGCACGTTCATTGCGTATCCCCTCGTTGAGCGCGCGCATCGGCGAGATCCGCCTCGTAGGCGTCGCGCAAGGTCTTGGCCAGCGTGAAGGCGCTGGAGATCAGGAACAGCCAACACACGCCGAGATAGGCCTTGTAGGTCGGGTTGATGTCCATGTGCACCAGGCCCCAGCCGGTGAGGCCCATCGCCAGCGCGAAGCGGCCCCACACGACGACGCTCCACAGCGGCGTGTCGCTGTGCCGGCGCTCGTTGTCGCGCACGAACTTGGCGAGCGCGAAGGCGGTGGACAGGCAGAACACATAGCCCATCACCATGAAGGCGCGGTCGAGATCGGTGCCCGGCAGCCAGGCCAGGCCGATGGCGCACAGCGACGCGGCGGCGCCGAAGGAGATCCACACCTGGGCGCGCCAGGCGCGGGTGTCGCGGCGGTAAACGACTATCGGGGTTTGCATAGGCTGGGTGAGCCGTTGTTGAACATGGCGCGCATGCTCGCCACGGCTGGCCGCAAGGTCAACGAGAAGCGACGCCGTGCTCCGCGCTCGGCCATGAGGTATCACCATGTAATACTTTCGCGCCATGAGCAGCACCGCCGCCCTGATCACCACGCTGAAGGCCGAGCTGAAGGCAGCCGGCTTGACCTATGCCGACCTGGCGCGCGAGCTGCAGATGGCCGAGTCGAGCATCAAGCGCATGTTCGCCAAGGGCGACATGCCGTTGACGCGCATCGACGAGATCGCGCGCGTGCTGAAGACCGACTTCGCCGAACTGGCGCGCCGCGTCGCCGATGCGCAGCCGCTGCGCCGCGAGCTGTCGGCCGAGCAGGAAAGCGCCGTCGTCGCCGAAGCCAATGGAGCTTCGAGCAGATCGTCTCGAGCTACACGATCAGCGAAGCGGAGACGGTGAAGTGCCTGGCCAAGCTCGACCGCCTCGGCATCATCGAGCTCAAGCCGCTGAACCGCTACCGGCTCCGTGTGGCGAAGACCTTGCGCTGGCGGCCCAACGGCCCGGTGATGCGCTACTTCCGCGAGCACGTGGTCGGCGACTACTTCTCCGGCGGCTTCGATGGCGACGGCGAGATGCTGACGCTGGTGCACGGCCAGATCGGCCGCGGGCTGGCGGAATCGTTCAACCAGCGGCTGGCACGCATCGCGCAGGACTTCGCGCAGCAGCATCTGGCCGACCAGAAGCTGCCGCCGGAGCACAAGCGGCCCTACACCATCGTCGTCGGCATGCGCTCGTGGCTGTTCTCGGTGTTCCGCGATCTCAAAAGATAGGAGCTACCAGAACGCCCACTGCCCCGTGGCGATCACCCACGCGCCGAGCACGCCGTTGGTCACCGCATGCGCGACCACCGGCACCCACAGCCGCCCGGTGCGCCGATACAGCCACGCATAGGCCAGGCCGGCGAGGATGGCCGCCAGCCACAGCGTGTGCGCGAGCATGAAGAGGAAGGTGCTCAGCACCACCGCCTTCGCGCTGACCTGCCGCGGGTCGACGGCCTCGAAGCGCGCGCTGTCGATCCAGCGCATCACGAACGAGCGCCAGAACAACTCTTCCATCACCGGCACCAGCAGCGCGGCGCCGACCCAGCGCGCGGCGATGCGCGGCCACAGCAGCTCGCCGTTGCCGCCGACGGGGATGAACGTCGCCACCGGCGCGCCCCAGCGCATCCACGGCGCGTCGAGCGTGATCCACAGCGCGAATACAGCGACGCCGACGCCCACCGCCAGCAGCAGCTCGCGCGCATCGGGCGCGAGTTGCCGCGACAGCTCGCCGTACTCGCGCCGCCAGCGCCACATCAGCGCGCCGACCGCGAGCACCGTCAGCGCATAGATCCAGCGCGGATCGAAACCCCACACGCCGTCGGGCGGCGCGGCGCCGCGGATGGCGAGCAGCACCATGAACAGGGCAAACGGCAGCACGCGCACGGCTGCGGCGCGCTTGAGCCTCATGCCGCGTCGAAGCCCTGGCCGTTGTCTTCGCCGAGCCGCGGCGCGCGGCGGCGGATGGCGCCGGGCGTGTCGCTCAAGCACGGCACGACGCCGGGCACGTCGAGCGCGAGGCCCTCGGCCGACGTGATGCGCTGGATCATGCCGCGCGCGCGGTAGTGCGGATCGGCGGCAATGTCGGCCACCGTGTAGATGCGCCCGACCGGCACGCTCGCGGCCTGCAGCGCAGCGACCACGTCCGCCACCGGCCGCTGCACGGTCCACGTGGTGATCGCCGCATCGATCTCGTCGACGCGCTGCACGCGCAGCGCGTTGTCCGCGAGGCCCGGGTCTTGCGCCAGATCGTCGCGGCCGATCGCCTGCATCAGCCGCCTGAAAATCGAATCACCGTTGCCGCCGATCACCGCCTGGCCATCGGCGCAGCGGTAGGCGTTGGACGGCGCAATGCCGGGCAGCGCCGAGCCGGCGGGCTGGCGCACCGCGCCGAACGCGCTGTATTCGGGCAGCAGGCTCTCCATGCAATTGAAGACGGCCTCGTACAGCGCCACGTCGACGACCTGGCCGCGGCCCGTCTTCTGCCGCGCCTGCAACGCGAGCAGCACACCGATCACGCCGTGCAGCGCGGCCAGGGTGTCGCCGATGCTCACGCCGCAGCGCACCGGTACGCGGCCGGGCTCGCCGGTGAGGTGGCGCAGACCGCCCATCGCTTCGGCGACGACCGCGAAGCCGGGCAGATCCTTGTAGGGGCCGCTTTGCCCGTAGCCGCTGATGCGCAGCATGATCAGGCCCGGGTTGGCGGCGCTCAAGGTCTCATAGCCGAGGCCCCATTTCTCCAGCGTGCCGGGCTTGAAGTTCTCGATCAGCACGTCGGCCTCGGCCGCCAGCGCGCGCACCGCGTCGCGGCCCTCGTCGCTGCGCAGATCGAGCGCGACGCTCTTCTTGTTGCGGCTTTGCACCTGCCACCACACGCTGGTGCCCTCGTGCAGCAGGCGCCATTTGCGCAGCGGATCGCCGTCGCCGGGCGGCTCCACCTTGATCACATCGGCGCCGAAGTCGGCCAGCGTCTTGCCGGCGAACGGGCCGGCGATCAGCTGGCCGAGCTCGAGGACCTTCAGCCCAGCGAGCGCCTGAGTCATGCCGCCCTCTGCTCCAGCAGGAAATTCGCGCCGTCG
>VBDL01000757.1 GCA_005884255.1 Betaproteobacteria bacterium
CGCGACTATCCCAACTCGAACACGCGCGCCTTGCCGGCCATCTCCGCCAGCTTCGGCGCCGGCGCCCACAGCGCACCCTGGCACGCATGGTAGTCCCGCACGGTCTCGTACACCGCGCTCCAGCCGCGCAGCTCGGCCCAGTACATCGGCCCGCCCTGGTGGCGCGGGAAGCCGTAGCCGTGCACGTAGGCGACGTCGATGTCGCTGGCGCGCAGCGCGATGCCTTCGCCGACGATCTTCAGCCCTTCGTTGGCCATCGCGGTGAGAACGCGGGTGACGATCTCATCGTCGGACACCGGGCGGCGTGCGATCTTCAGCTCGCCGGACACCTGCTCGATCAGTGCCTCGACGGCAGGGTCGGGCGAGCCGTTGCGGCCGTCGTAGACGTAATAGCCGCGGCCCGTCTTCTGCCCGAAGCGGCCGACGGCGAGTAGCGCAGGCTCTTGTCGCGGAACTGCTCGCGGTACTTGCGGATGCGCCAGCCGACGTCGAGCCCCGCCATGTCGCGCATCAGGTACAGCCCCATCGGGAAGCCGAAGCCCTGCAGCGCGCGGTCCACCTGCCACGGCGTGGCGCCTTCCTCCAGCAGGAAGTCGCATTCGCGGCCGTACACCGCGAGGATGCGGTTGCCGATGAAGCCGTCCGCGTTGCCCGAGAGCACCGCGGTCTTGCCGATGGTCTTGGCCAGCGCCATCGTGCTTGCGATGACCTCGGGCGCGGTGATCGCCCCGCGCACCACTTCGAGCAGCTTCATCACGTTGGCCGGGCTGAAGAAGTGCGCGCCGATCACGCTCTCGGGCCGGCTCGTGGCGGCGGCGATCTTGTCGATGTCCAGCGTCGAGGTGTTGGTGGCAAGGATGGCGCCGGGCTTCATCACCGCGTCGAGCTTGCGGAACACCTCTTGCTTGACCGCCATGTCCTCGAACGCAGCCTCGACGACGATGTCGCAGCTGCCGAGCGCGGCGTAGTCCAAGGTGCCGGTGATCAATGACAGCGCGCGGCCGCGCCGCTCGGCGCTCAGGCTGCCGCGCTCCACGGAGGCGGCGTAGTTCTTCTCGATCAGCGCGCGGCCGCGCGCCAGCGCCGCATCATCGGCATCGAGCAGCCACACCGGGATGCCCGCGTTGGCAAAGCACATCGCGATGCCGCCGCCCATGGTGCCGGCGCCCACCACCGCGGCCGAGCGCACGGGCTGCGGCGCCAGGTCGGCGCTCAGGCCGGGAATCTTCGCGGCCTCGCGCTCGGCGCCGAACAGGTAGATGAGCGCCGCGCGCTGCGGGCTCGCCTTGCATTCGTTGAACGCTGCCAGCTCGATCGCATAGGCCTCGTCGAACGGCCGCTGGCACGCGGCCTCGATGCAGTCGACGATGCGCTGCGGCGCGATCAGGCCTTGCCACTTCTTCGCCTGCTTGCGGCGGATGTCGGCAAAGAGGGCGGGGTCGGCGCCGCTGATGCGATCGCCGCGCTCGCTCACCTTTCGCAGCGGGCGCACTTCGTCGAACATGCGGCGCGTGAAGGCGAGGGCGCCGGCCAGCAGGTCGCCGTCGATCACCTCGTCGACCACGCCGCATTCGAGCGCCTCGCGCGCGGAGATCGGCTTGCCGGTGGTGATCATCTCCAGCGCCTTCGCCGGGCCGACGAGGCGCGTGAGACGCTGCGTGCCGCCAGCGCCCGGAATGAGCCCGATGTTCACCTCGGGCAGGCCGAGCTTGCAATCGGGCGTGGCGACGCGCCAGTGGCAGCCGAGCGCAATCTCCAGCCCGCCGCCGAGCGCATTGCCGCCCAGCGCAGCGACCACGGGCTTCGGGCAGGCCTCGATCGCGGCGATCACGTCGCGGCCGCTGGGCCCGGCGAGCGTCTTGCCGAACTCGCGGATGTCGGCGCCGGGGATGAATTTGCCGCCCGCGCCGATCAGCACCAGCGCCTGCACGGCCGCGTCGGCCGCCGCGGCCTGCACGGCGGCGAGCAGCTCCGCGCGCACGGCCATGCTCATCGCATTGACCGGCGGGTTGTCGATGGTCAGTACGGCCACGGCGGCGCCTGCGTCCGCATCGATCCGCGTGGATACGGTGTTCATGAAATCTCCGCTGTTCCGAT
>VBDL01000760.1 GCA_005884255.1 Betaproteobacteria bacterium
CGGTGTGGTGGTTGCTCGCGCCCCATGTCGGCGCGGCCCGCGTGGCCGGCGGCTGGCCGCTGCTCGCCGGCATCGTGCTGTATCCGGTGCTCGAAGAGCTGTGCTTTCGCGGGCTGCTGCAAGGCTGGCTGCTGCAGCGGCTCGGCGGTGCCACGCACGCCGGCATCAGCGCGGCCAACCTGATCACTTCGCTGGCCTTTGCCGCGGCGCATCTGCATGCGCAGCCGCCGGCCTGGGCGCTGGCCACATTGCTGCCCTCGCTCGTGTTCGGCTGGGTGCGCGAGCGCTACGGGCGCGTGCTGCCGGCGATCGCGCTGCACGTCTACTACAACGCCGGGCTGATGCTGTGCGCGTTGTGGCTGCGATGAATCAGCGCCTGCGCTCCAGCGTCTGCGACGGCGATTCGCCGAACTGCCGCTTGTAGACCTGCGCAAAGCGCCCGAAATGGGCGAAGCCGCAGTCGAGCGCCACGTCGGCCACCCGCGTGCTCTCGTCGCCTTCGCGCAGCAGCGCATGCGCGCGCTGCAGCCGGAACTCGTGCAGCCGCTGCATCGGGCTCATGCCGCGAAAGCGCTGGAAGGCATCGTGCAGCGTGCGCGCCGGCACGCCGGCTGCGGCCGCGATGTCGGCCAGGCGCAGCGGCCGCTCGACCTGCGCCTCCATGAAGGCCTCGGCGCGGCGCACGCAGCCTGGTGCGATGGTGTTCGGCCCGCGAGCGCTGCTCGCCTGCCACGGCTGGCCGGCGAGCAGCAGGTGGATCAGCAGGCGCTCGATGTCGGTGGCGATCACCGCGTTGTGTTGCACGAGCTCGAGCGCCGCGGGAGAGCGCGTGAGGATGCTCAGCGCATTCAGCCACGGCCGCAACGCCGTGGCGCCGAGATCGAGCGCAGGCTGCAGCTGCAGTGCCTCGCTTCCGGCGTGCGCCTGCATCACCTCGCGGTCGATGCGCAGCACGAACTGCTCGCAGTCGCTCGACAGATCCGCGACGAACGGGCGGCCGGGCTCGCCGACGATGCCGTGGTGTGCGTCCGCATCGAGCACCGAGTCGCCGGGTTGCGCCAGCGAATGGCCGCGCAGGCAGAACATCAGCAGGTAGTAGTCGTCCAGGCGATCGACGTCCACGCGCATCGGCGCGCCGAAGGCGATGGTGCCGATGCCGATGCCGCCGATGCGTGCGAAGTCCATGTGCGAGCGCACCTCCCTCGCGTGTCCGCGCGGCAGCAGCAGATGCGGCTGCATGACGCGCGAGATGCGCTCGCGCGCATCGTCGAGGTCGCTCGATTGGAACAAGCGATGGCCGCGCAGTGCCGAGGGCTCGAAGGGCTGCGCGGCCATGATGCGTTTTAGTTGCTCCACAGGGCGTTACCCGTCGCACGACGCACGAAACGCCACTGCCCAGTCGAGTTCCGCTTTCGGCCCATTGCGGACCTTCGACGCGCTGCTTGCATGCGATGGGTCGGCGCGGGCGAGGCCGGGGTACCGCGCGATCGATGTCGGCCGGCGAGGCGATGCCCTGCTGCGCGATGTCGCAGCCGATGTTGACGATCATCGCCAGCACGCGCTGCACGACGAGGCCGGCGCTGTCGCGCACGATGCTCACGCGCGCGCCGTCGGCGGCGAGCAGCGCGTGCGCTGCGTCGCGCACGTCGCTCGACGTCAGCGGCGACAGCATCAGCGTGCGCCGGCGCGGGCTCTGCAGCAGCAGGTCGATGCCGATCGTGCGCCGCGGGTCCAGGCCCTCGCGTGCGCAGCAGCTCGTCACGTCTTCGCCGGCCGGCGTCACCACGCACAGCGCGTCGCGGCTCGGGCGCTCGCCGCGTTCGATCGTGGCCCCGAGACCGGCGAACAAGCGCTCGGCGGCCGCGCCCCATTCGGCGTCGCTGCGGTCGATCCACACCGGCAGCGAGTTCAGCGCCGGCACCGAAGCCACCGCGGCGGCCACCGTGTGGCCGTTGTCGTAACGGTAGAAGCCTTCGCCGGACTTGCGGCCGAGCAGCCCGGCGGCGCGCCGCTGCGCGCCCAACGGCGACGGCCGATAGCGCGGTTCGTCGAAGTACTGGCGGTAGATCGACTCCATCACCGGCACCGAGACATCGAGGCCGGTCAGGTCCAGCAGCTCGAAGGGGCCGAGGCGAAAGCCCGCCTGCTCGCGCAGGATGTCGTCGATGACGGCCGGCGGCGCCACATCTTCGCCGAGCAGGCGCAGCGCCTCGGTGCCGTAGCCGCGCCCCGCGTGATTGACGATGAAGCCGGGCGTGTCCTTCGCGCGCACTGCCGAATGCCCGAGGCGGGCGCCGAGCGCGAGCAGTGCATCGCCGACGGCGCGATCGGTGCGCACGCCGTCGATCACCTCGACGATCTTCATCAGCGGTACCGGGTTGAAGAAGTGGAAGCCCGCCACGCGTTGTGGCCGCTCGCAGGCCGCTGCGATCTCGGTGACCGACAGCGACGAAGTGTTGGTCGCCAGCACGCATTCGGCCATGACGATGTGCTCCAGCTCGCGAAAGAGCTGCTGCTTCGCCGCGAGCTGTTCGACGATGGCCTCGACCACCAGCGCGGCCGGCGCGAAGGCGGCGAGGCTGTCGACGGCGTGCAGCCGCTGCGCAGCGGCCGTTGCTGCCTCGGCGCCGAGCCGGCCCTTGTCGACCAGCGTCGCGAGCGCGCGCCCCACCGCTTCGCAGGCCTTGGCCGCCATGCCGGTCTGCGCATCGAAGAGCAGCACGCGCAGCCCCGCTTGCGCGGCGATCTGCGCGATGCCCTGCCCCATCGCTCCGGCGCCGGCGATGGCCAGCGTCAGGTCATCAGCATGTGCATCGAAGCTCATCGCGGGACCACGGCCGTGACCTCGATCTCGACCTTGGCGCGGTCCTCCATCAGGGCCGACACCTCGACCGCCGTCATCGCGGCGTTGTAGCTGCCGATCAGCTCGCGCCAGGCGGCGCCGATCTCTCGTTGCTGTGCGAGGTACTCGCGCTTGTCGGTCACGTACCAGGTGGCGCGCACGATGTGTTGCGGCTCGGCGCCGGCCTCGGCGAGCACCGCGACGATGTTGGCCAGCGCCTGGCGCACCTGCGCGCCCAGGTCGTCGCTGTGGAAGCGGCCTTCGGCGTCCCAGCCGATCATGCCGGCGACGTGGACCGTCTCGCCGGTGGCGGCCACGCCGTTGGCATAGCCCTTCGGGCGCGGCCATCCGTGGGG
>VBDL01000005.1 GCA_005884255.1 Betaproteobacteria bacterium
ATCTCAGGACGAGCACGTCGTGCTGCAAGACGGTACGTCGCCGGTGCGCATGCGCGTGCATGCGCGGGCGGTGGTGGCGCGTTCGGCGCCGCTGGTGCTGCATTTTCACGCCGGCGCCTTCGTCGACGGCTCGCCGGACAGCGACATCATTGCGCGCTTGCTCGCGCAAACCGGCGCAGTGGTGGTGTCACTCGACTATCCGTTGGCGCCGGAGCACCCGTTCCCCGCAGCGGTGGAGGCCGGCTATGCCGCGCTGCTGTGGCTGCAACAAGAGCGCCGGCGCCTGAGCGGGGCGCATGCGCCGCTGCTGGTGGCCGGCGAAGAAGCCGGCGGCAATCTCGCGGCCGCGGTGGCGCTGATCGCGCGCGATCGCGGCGGCCCGGACCTGGCGGCGCAACTCTTGCTGTCGCCGATGCTGGCTGCCACTGGGCCGATGGCTGGCGCCAGTACCTTGCGCGCGCGGACGACGCGACGCACCCGTATGCCACGCCGGGCCGCTCGATGCGCCTGGCCGGCCTGCCGCCGACCTTGCTCGTCACCGCGCAGGACGACCCGCTGCGCGACGAGACGCAGGCCTATGCCGGGCGGCTCCGCGACGCCGGCGTCGCGGTGCACAGCCACGTGCTGCCGGCGCCGACCGGTTTGCCCGCGAGCTACCTGCAGCCCGACGCGGCACCGCCGTGGGCCGACACGGTGCGCGCGCAGCTGCAGCAGTTTCTTCTTTCGACTCAACCCACCCACTCTTCGAGGAACCCAACATGAACAAGACCAACAAGTCTCCTCTGCGCCGCGGCACCTACGCCGCCGCCACCGCGCTCACCGCGATCGCTGCCGTGGCGGCCGCGGCCTTCGGGCTGCACAGCGGCAAGGCCGAGGCCACCGCGCCCGCCGCCGAGGCGCAGGCCATGCCGGTGCCGGTGGCCACGGTGGTGCAGAGCAATGTGTCCGCGTGGGACGAGTTCTCCGGCCGCCTCGAAGCGGTGGAGCATGTGGAGATCCGCTCGCGCGCGGCGGGCACGGTGCAGGCCGTGCACTTCCGCGAAGGCGCGCTGGTCAAGAAGGATGACCTGCTGTTCACGATCGACCCCGCGCCCTATGCGGCCGACGTCGAGCGCGCGCAGGCGCAGGTGGCCGCGGCGCAGGCGCGCGCCACGCACGCACGCAGTGAAGACGAGCGCGCGCAGCGTCTGTATCAGGAGCACGCGATCGCGCAGCGCGAGTTCGACGAGCGCCACAACGCGTTGCTCGAAGCCGATGCAGCGCTGCGCGCCGCACAGGCCGCGCTGCAATCAGCGAAGCTGAACCTCGGCTACACGCAGGTGCGTGCGCCGATCGCCGGGCGCATCGGCAAGATCGAGATCACGGTCGGCAACCTGGTGGCCGCCGGCCCCGGCGCGCCGGTGCTCACCTCGCTGGTCTCGGTGAGCCCGATCTACGCCAGCTTCGATGCCGACGAGCAGGTGGTGGCGCGTGCGCTGCGCGATCTGCCCGGCGGCGCCAGCGCGCGTGCGCACCTGGAGCGCATCCCCGTGAACATGGGCACCGCGGCGAGCGCCGACACGCCGTTCGAAGGCCATTTGCAGCTGGTCGACAACCAGGTCGATGCGAAGAGCGGCACCGTGCGCGTGCGCGCCGTGTTCGACAACAAGGACGGTGCGCTGATGCCGGGCCAGTTCGCGCGGCTGCGCATGGGCCAGGCCAAGGAAGGCACGGCCCTGCTGATCAACGAGCGCGCCGTGGGCACCGACCAGAACAAGCGCTTCGTGATGGTCGTGGGCAACGACAACAAGGCCGCCTACCGCGAGGTGACCTTGGGTGCACCGGTCAACGGCCTGCGCATCGTCAGCACCGGCCTTGCCGCCGGTGACCGCGTCGTCGTCAACGGCCTGCACCGCGTGCGCCCCGGCGCGTTGCTGGCGCCGCAGCCGGTGGCGATGGACGCGAAGCCGGCCTTGCAGGCGCAGCGCAACGCCGCCGCGCAATCCTGAAGAAAGACAACAACATGAATCTCTCGAAATTCTTCATCGACCGGCCGATCTTCGCCGGCGTGCTGTCGCTGCTGATCCTCATCAGCGGGCTGCTCGCGCTGCGTGCTCTGCCGATCTCCGAGTACCCGGAAGTGGTGCCGCCGTCGGTGGTGGTGCGCGCGAACTATCCCGGCGCCAACCCGAAGGTGATCGCCGAGACGGTGGCCACGCCACTGGAGGAAGCCATCAACGGCGTCGAAGGCATGCTCTACATGGGCAGCCAGGCCACCACCGATGGGCTGATGACGCTCACCGTCACCTTCAAGCTCGGCACCGACCCGGACAAGGCGCAGCAGCTGGTGCAGAACCGCGTCGCGCAGGCCGAGCCGCGGCTGCCCGAGGAAGTGCGGCGCCTGGGCGTGACCACCGTGAAGAGCTCGCCCGACCTGACGATGGTGGTGCACCTGCTGTCGCCCAACGGCCGCTACGACATGACCTACCTGCGCAACTACGCGGTGCTCAATGTCAAGGACCGCCTGGCGCGCGTGCAGGGCGTCGGCCAGGTGCTGCTGTTCGGCTCGGGCGACTACTCGATGCGCGTGTGGCTCGATCCGCAGAAGGTGGCTCAGCGCGGCCTCTCGGCCGGCGACGTGGTGCGCGCGATCCGCGAGCAGAACGTGCAGGCCGCCGCTGGCGTGGTCGGCGCATCACCCGGTGTGGCCGGCGTGGACCTGCAGTTGTCGGTCAATGCGCAGGGCCGGCTGCAGAACGAGGAGGAGTTCGGCGACATCATCGTGAAGACCGGCGCCGATGGGGCCGTCACGCGGCTGCGCGACATCGCGCGGCTCGAGCTCGGTGCGGCCGACTACTCGCTGCGCTCGCTGCTGGACAACAAGTCCGCGGTCGCGGTGCCGATCTTCCAGGCGCCCGGCTCGAATGCCATCGAGATCTCGAACCAGGTGCGCGCCACCATGGCCGAGCTGAAGAAGAACATGCCCGAGGGCGTGGACTACGAGATCGTCTACGAGCCGACGCAGTTCGTGCGTGCGTCGATCGAATCGGTGGTGCATACGCTGCTCGAAGCGGTGGCGCTGGTGGTGCTCGTCGTCATCCTGTTCCTGCAGACCTGGCGCGCGTCGATCATTCCGCTGCTCGCGGTGCCGGTGTCGGTGATCGGTACCTTCGCGGTGATGCATGTGTTCGGCTTCTCGATCAACGCGCTGAGCCTCTTTGGCCTGGTGCTGGCGATCGGCATCGTGGTCGACGACGCGATCGTGGTGGTCGAGAACGTCGAGCGCAACATCGAGGCCGGCTTGAAGCCGCGCGAGGCCACGCACCGTGCAATGCGCGAGGTGTCGGGGCCGATCGTCGCCATCGCCATCGTGCTGATCGCCGTGTTCGTGCCGCTGGCGTTCATCAGCGGCCTCACGGGCCAGTTCTACAAGCAGTTCGCGCTGACGATCGCCATCTCGACGGTAATCTCGGCGATCAACTCGCTGACGCTCTCGCCGGCGCTGGCCGCACTGCTGCTCAGGAGCCACGATGCACCGAAGGACGCGCTGACGCGCGGCATGGACCGTGCCTTCGGCTGGCTGTTCCGCGGCTTCAACCGGCTCTTCGGTCGCGGCGCCAAGGCCTACAGCGGCGGCGTCACGCGCGTCGTGTCGCGCAAGGCGGTGATGATCGGGATCTACCTCGCGCTGATCGGCGTGACGGCGCTGCTCTTCAAGTCGGTGCCCGATGGCTTCGTGCCCGCGCAGGACAAGCAATACCTGATCGGCTTCGCGCAGCTGCCCGACGGCGCCACGCTGGACCGCACCGAAGACGTGATCCATCGCATGAGCGAGATCGCGATGAAGCAGCCCGGCGTGGAGCACGCGGTGGCGTTCCCCGGCTTGTCGATCAACGGCTTCACCAACAGCTCGAACTCGGGCATCGTGTTCGCCACGCTCAAGCCCTTCAGCGAGCGCAAGCGCGCCGACCAGAGCGGCGCCGCCATTGCGCAGCAGCTGAACCAGAAGTTCGCCGCCGTCGACGAAGCCTTCGTCGTGATGTTCCCGCCGCCACCGGTGCAGGGGCTGGGCACGACGGGTGGCTTCAAGCTGCAGCTGCAAGACCGCGGCTCGCTGGGCTACGAGGCGCTCGACGCGGCGACCAAGGCCTTCATGGCCAAGGCGCACAAGGCGCCGGAGCTGGCGGGCCTGTTCTCCAGCCTGCAGGTCAACGTGCCGCAGCTGTATGCCGACATCGACCGCACCAAGGCGCGCCAGCTCGGCGTGCCGGTGACCGACGTGTTCGACACGATGCAGATCTACCTCGGCAGCCTCTACGTCAACGACTTCAACAAGTTCGGCCGCACCTACTCCGTGCGCGTGCAGGCCGATGCGCCGTACCGCGCGCGCGCCGAAGACGTGGGCCTGCTGAAGGTGCGCTCCAGCACCGGCGAGATGGTGCCGCTGTCGGCGCTGATGCACGTGAAGCCGAGCTTCGGGCCCGAGCGTGCGATGCGCTACAACGGCTTCCTGTCGGCCGACATCAACGGCGGCCCGGCGCCGGGCTTCTCGTCGGGCCAGGCGCAGGACGCGGTGGAGCGCATCGCCGCCGAGACGCTGCCGCAAGGCATCGGCTACGAGTGGACTGAGCTCACGTACCAGGAGATCCTCGCCGGCAACTCCGCGCTGTGGGTCTTCCCGCTGGCGATCCTGCTGGTGTTCCTCGCGCTCGCGGCGCTGTACGAGAGCCTGACCTTGCCGCTGGCCATCATCCTCATCGTGCCGATGGGGCTGCTCGCCGCGATGACCGGCGTGTGGCTCTCGCACGGCGACAACAACGTGTTCACGCAGATCGGCCTCATCGTGCTGGTGGGCTTGTCGGCGAAGAACGCGATCCTGATCGTCGAGTTCGCGCGCGAGCTGGAATTCGCCGGGCGCACGCCGCTGCAGGCGGCGGTGGAAGCGGCGCGGTTGAGATTGCGCCCGATCCTGATGACCTCGCTGGCCTTCGTGATGGGTGTGCTGCCGCTGGTGCTCTCCACTGGCGCGGGCTCGGAGATGCGCCGCGCGATGGGCATCGCGGTGTTCGGCGGAATGATCGGCGTCACTGCCTTCGGCCTGTTCCTGACGCCGGTGTTCTATGTGCTGATGCGCAAGCTGGCCGGCAACCGTGCACTGAAGTTGCATGGCGAGGTGCCCCACCTCGAAGCATTCGCTGGTGCCGCGGAATGAAGGAATCAACGATGAAGAAGAATTTTGCATTCGCGCCTTTGATGCTGGCGCTCGTGCTCGCCGGCTGCGCGACGCCGCCGCCGATCGACACCACCAAGCTGCCGGCCACGCCGGCGGCGTTCAAGGAAGGCGATGGCCGCTGGACGGTGGCCGCACCGGCCGATGCGCAACCGCGCGGCGAATGGTGGAAGGCCTTCGGTGACCCGGTGCTCGATGATCTGGTCGCGCGTGCCGAAGCGCGCAACGACCGCATCCAGATCGCCGCCGCGCGCCTCACGCAGGCGAGGGCGCTGCTGCGCAGTGCCGACGCCGAGCGCCTGCCGCAGGTCGGCATCGGCGCGGGCGCGGTGCGCGGCACCGATCCGAGCACCGGCACGAAGCCGAGCACGCTGATCAGCGCCGGCGCGAACTTCTCGTACGAAGTCGACCTGTTCGGCCGCCTGGCGCGCGCCAGCGATGCCGCATCGCTCGACGCGCAGGCCCGCGACGCGCTGCTGCAAAGCGCTCGCTTGCTGGCGCAGGCCGACGTCGCGCAGACGTATTTCGCGCTGCGCGCGCTCGACATCGAGAACGCGATCCTGCGCGACACCGTCGCCGCCTACCGCGACACGCTGCGCCTCACCGAGCGGCGCTACCAGGCGGGCGACGTGGCCGAGCTCGATGTCGCACGGGTGCGCACCGAAGCTGCATCCACCGAGTCCGACGCGCTGGCCGTGCAGCGCCAGCGCAGCGTGCTCGAGCACGCGCTGGCTGTGCTCGTCGGCGAGCCGGCATCGAACTTCGCGCTGACCGGGGGCGAGTGGAAGCTGCTGCCCATCGTGCCCGCCGGCGTGCCGGGCAGCGTGCTCGCGCGCCGGCCCGATGTGGCCGCGGCGCAGCGCCAGCTGCAGGCGGCGCAGGCCAGGGTCGGCGTGGCGCAGGCCGCGTGGTTCCCGAGCGTGCAGCTCACTGCGGCGGGCGGCTATGCGTCGCCGGAGCTGTCGGATCTCTTCAAGTGGTCGGCGCGCGCGTGGAGTGTCGGCGCGCTGCTGTCGCTGCCCGTGTTCGACGG
The DNA here is from genome assembly GCA_005884255.1 of Betaproteobacteria bacterium. GTDB lineage: Bacteria > Pseudomonadota > Gammaproteobacteria > Burkholderiales > Burkholderiaceae_C > VBDL01. Next base: position 6,243 of record VBDL01000005.1, read on the forward strand.
CGGCCGGCGCAATGCCGCGGTGCAGGGCGCGAGCGCCGAGATGGACGCAGCGCTGGCGAGCTACCGCGAGCAGGTGCTGGTGGCCTTCAAGGACGTGGAGGACGAGCTGTCGTCGCTGCGCCTCTTGGCCGAGCAGGCGCAAGCGCAAGGCACGGCCGTGGATTCCGCCAGCCGCGCGACGGCGCTGTCCGCCTCGCGCTACCGCAACGGCATGATCAGCCAGCTCGAGCTGCTCGACGCGCAGCGCAGCGAACTGCGCAACCGCCGCCAGGCGGCGCAAGTGCGCGCCGCGCAATACCAGGCCACGGTGGGGCTGATCCGCGCGCTGGGGGGCGGCTAGCAGGGCGCGTAGTCAAGCCGCTGTCACGCGGCGCCGCGACAATCGCGCGCGCAGCAGCGCAACGGCTTCGCTGCAGCCGTAGACCACGGCCGGCAGCACGGCACGCCAGGACAATGAACGCATGAGCATCGCTGCACTTTCCATCGGCGGTGTGACAGCATGATGGCAATGGCCACGCCACCGGAACTGCTGGAGTTGCAGACGCTGCTCGACGCCGCCGATGGCCGGCTCGAGCAGCGCGTGGTGTGCGAGGTCGACCTCAGCGGCGCCACGCTGCCGGTGCATGTGCTCACGCTCGGCAATCCCGACCCGCAAGTGCCCGCCGTCGGCTTCTTCGGCGGCGTGCACGGGCTGGAGCGCATTGGCGCCGAAGTGGTGCTGGCCTACCTGCGCAGCATCGTCGGCCGCCTGCGCTGGGATCTGGGCTTGAGCCATCAGCTCGAGCGCATGCGCATGGTGTTCATGCCGCTCGTGAACCCTGGCGGGCTGGCGCAGGGCACGCGCGCCAACCCGAACGGCGTCGATCTGATGCGCAACGCGCCCGTCGAATGCCGCGAGCACAACGTGCCCTTCCTGCTCGGCGGCCAGCGCCTGAGCGCCGCGCTGCCGTGGTACCGCGGTGCGGCCGGCGCGCCGATGCAGCCCGAGGCGCAGGCCTTGTGCGACGTGGTCGAGCAGGAGCTCGCAAGCCACGCCTTCGCGTTGAGCATCGATTGCCATTCCGGTTTCGGGCTCGCCGATCGTTTGTGGTTTCCGTTCGCGCACACGGCCAGGCCCATCGAGCACCTGCCCGAGCTGCACGCCTTCAGCGATCTGCTCGACGAATCGCTGGTGCACCACCGCTACCTGTGCGAGCCGCAGAGCCGCCAGTACCTCGCGCACGGCGACCTGTGGGATCACCTCTACCTGCGCGCACTGGGGCGTGGCGCGACGCTGCTGCCGCTGACCCTGGAGATGGGCTCTTGGCTGTGGGTCAAGAAGAACCCCAAGCAGTTCTTCTCGCGCCACGGCCTCTTCAACCCCTTGATCGAGCATCGCCAGCAGCGCGCACTGCGGCGCCACGTGGCGCTGCTCGACTTCGTGACCCGCGCCGTCTTCAGCCACGGCCGATGGTTGCCGCCGGCGAGCGAACGCGCGCAGCAGCGCGAGCGTGCGTTGCAGCGCTGGTACCGCCGGCCGCCGGGCGGCGCGCGGCCTATCGCGTCGGCATGACGTTGGCGGTCGGCCGTCAGCCGAGCGCGCGCTGGAATCGTGGAGCGATGTCGCGCAAGCGCTCCACCGGCTCGTTGGAGAACACCAGCCGCAGAAACCCCGCCGTCTCATCGGAGCCCCAGTTCTCCATCGACGTTGCGGCAACGCCCTGAGCCAGCAGGCGCCGCGATGCCTCGGCACCGCTGATGCCGCGACGCGCGAAATCGATGAGCAGCGACCAGCCGCCATGCGCCGGCACCACATCGAAGTGCGGGCGCAGGGCCTGCACGAGCAGCTCATGGCGGGCCTGCCAGGTGGCCACGCTGGCGGCGATGCCATCGTCCGGTGACTCGATCGCCGCGGCCACCGCCTGCTGGGCGATGCCCACCGGGCACACCACGTTGGAGATGGCCACGCGGCCGATGGCTTCGCAGGCCGCTGGCGGGCCCACCACCCAGCCGATACGCCAGCCGATCATGCGGTATTCCTTCGAGGCGGCGCCGACCGTCACCGTGCGTTGCGCCATGCCGTCGAACTGCAGCGGGTAGATCATCCAGGCATTGGCCGCGATGCACGCGTCGCAGACGGCCTGCCACTCGTCTCGCGTGAACACCGCGCCCGACGGCATCGACGGGCTCATCATCAAGAAGGCGCGCGTCCTGGGGGATACCGCGGTGCGCAGCGACCCCGCATCGAGGCGCCAGCCCGACGGCCCCGGAACCATGCGGATGTAGCGTGGCACGCCGCCGGCGAGCTTCACGCGATTGATGAGCCCGACATAGGTGGGGCTGGTCAGCACGACCTCGTCACCGGGCTCGATCAGCGCCAGCAGCACGTTGAGAATGCCGCTCAGCCCACCGGCCGAGATGAAGCACTGCCTGGCCGGGTCGTAGTGGCCCGGCGCCAGCCCGCCGTTGCGCTCGACCAGCCGCACCGCCGCGCGACGCAGGCGCTCGTGGCCGAAGAAGGGCAGGTAGCTGTTGGCATCGTCGTCGCGCACCTGCGCCTCGGTCACCTCGAGCGCCGCCGCCGGCGGGCGCAGGTCGGTGTCGAGGTTCTCCAGCCGCAACAGCGTCCGGTCATGCAGCGCATCGGCCGCATCGCCCATGCGCTCGACACCGATCGGCGTCATCGCGGCCGTGCGCCGGCCGACCACGGGGCTGGCTGACAATGCCATGGAAATCTCCTGGGATGGGTCTGCTTTCAATCACCCCTTGACGCACACCACCTGCTTCAACGTGTGCACCACCTCGACGAGATCCCGCTGCGCCGCCATCACGGCCTCGATGTCCTTGTAGGCCGCGGGCGTCTCGTCGATCACGTCCTTGTCCTTGCGGCACTCGACGCCTTCGGTGGCCGCTCGGTGATCGGCCAGCGTGAAGCGGCGCTTGGCCTCGCCGCGGCTCATCGCACGGCCGGCGCCGTGCGCGCAGCTCTCGAAGCTGTCCGCATTGCCCTTGCCGCGCACGATGTAGCTGCGCGCGCCCATGCTGCCGGGGATGATGCCCAACTGCCCGGCCTTCGCGCTCACCGCGCCCTTGCGCGTGACGTAGACGTCCGCGCCGAAGTGATGCTCCATCTGCACGTAGTTGTGGTGGCAGTTCACCGCTTCCACGTGGCTCTGGAAGCTCTTGTGCAGCACCGTCTTCGCGGCCTCGATCACGCGGCGCATCATCACCTCGCGGTTGAGCGCCGCGAACCTCTGCGCCCAGCCGACCGCACGCACGTAGTCGCCGAAGTGGCGCGAGCCTTCCTCGAAATACGCCAGGTCGCGGTCGGGCAGATTGGTGTTGTTGCGCAGCGCATCCTGCTTGGCGAGTTCGATGAACATCGTGCCGATCGCGTTGCCCACGCCGCGCGAGCCGGAGTGCAGCATGAACCACACGAAGCCTGCTTCATCGAGGCACACCTCGATGAAGTGGTTGCCGGTGCCGAGCGTCCCCAGGTGGACGCGGTTGTTGGTCTTGACCAGCTTGGGGTAGTCGCGGCACAGCGCGGCGAACTCGGGCTCGAGCTGCGCCCAGGCCGTGTCCACCGCGCCCGGCACCTTGCCCCAGGCACCGGGGTCGCGCGCGCCCGGCGCGCGGCCGTGCGGCACCGCGCGCTCGATGGCCGAGCGCAGCGGGCCCAGGTTGTCGGGCAGGTCTTCAGCGCGCAGCGTGGTCTTCGCGGCCATCATGCCGCAGCCGATGTCCACGCCCACGGCCGCCGGGATGATGGCCTTGAGCGTGGGGATCACCGAGCCGACGTTGGCGCCGATGCCGAAGTGCACATCGGGCATCGCCGCGATGTGCCTGAAGACGATGGGCAGGCGCGCCGCATTGATCAGCTGGCGCTTGGCCTCGTCCTCGATGGGCACGCCGCGCGTCCACATCTTCACCGGCACCCCGCCGGGGACGTCTTCGTGGATGTAGCTGGTTTCAGTCATGTCATGGCTGGGAGGCACCACTCGCGGATACGCGCGTAGACCTCCGGGCGCGTCTGCAGTTCAAGGTGATTCGTGCCATGCGCGATCCATTGCCGACCCGGCGGGAAATCGAGCACGAAGCGCGCATCGCGGTGCCGGCCGAGCGCGCTGTCCACCGGCACCAGCCCGTCGCCGGGCAGGCGTGCGCGCGGCGACGCGTTCTGCGATGCCGTGGTCGCGGCGATCGCGAAGCAGGCCACGCCGTCGGGCAGCGGCACGGCTTGCCGGTGGATGCCGGCGGCAAAGCGGTCGCGGCCCTGCCAGTCGGCATCGACCACGCTGCCGTGGCGCAAGTCGGTGATGCCGGCGCTGCGCAGCCTGGCCAGGCGCGTGAAGGGTGCGGTGTAGCGGCTCAAGCCCAGCAGCGTGCCCAGTGCATTGCCGCCGCGCTCCAGCGGCGCGCCGTGGTGCGGCGTGCCGAGGAACACGATGCGCGTGAGCCGGCTCGGCCAGCCGAGGCCTTGCAAGGTGGCGGTATGGAGCGCGCTGCGCGTGACGAGGCCGCCCATGCTGTGGGCGAGGATCGTGAGCTCGCGCACCTCCACGGGCCAGGCGGCCAGCAATTCTTCGAGCAAGGCGGCCAGCGCCGCACCGTTGGCCGAGACGTGCAGGCCCGTGTTGTAGCGCAGGTACAGCGGCGTCATGCCGAGATCGCGGGCCAGCGCCGCGCCGTGGTCGTGGCCGTCGCGATGCCATTGCAAGTCGTTCATGCACAGGCCGTGCACGAGTACGACGATGCGCGACG
>VBDL01000006.1 GCA_005884255.1 Betaproteobacteria bacterium
GTCGTCGGCACGCACCTTCTTCTTGCGCACGCGGGCAAGCGCGCCGAGTGCGGGCGAGGCAAGCGCTGCCGCGAGCAGCGCACGTCGAAATTGATCCATTGCGCGAGAGCTTAGCCGACGGAGCGCCGGGTCGCGGTATTCCGCGACCGGGTGCCGTCAGTCCTACCGGCGCAGGCGCGCCGCTTCCCGCGCAAAGCGCCGCGACCATGCCGCATCGGGCAGGCGCTGCCCGCCGCGCGCATAGCGCAGGCGATCGAGCTCGTCGAGCAGAGTCGCCAGCGCATCGCCTGCGCCGCCACGGCGCGCACGCACCGCCTGTGCCAGCGCGCGCGGCGCTTCGTGCGCAGCCGTGGCCACGCCCAGCGCGCCGAGCGTACGACGCAGGCGTGCATGCAGCCGCGTCCACGGATCGACGCGGCGCCGGTCCCACCAGGCCCACACCGCGCCGGCTGCGCTGACGCCCACCAGAACCTGCAGCAGCAGCAGCGCCAGGTCTTCCCAGCTGGGCGAGCCGACGCCGAGATTGCGCAGCAGGTCGAACTGTTGCGTGCGCGAATAGTTCAGCACCCACTGGTTCCAGCGGTTGTTGATGGCCTCCCAGTTCCGCCGCAGCTGAGCGAGCAGCGTCGGGCTCATGGTGTTCAAGGCGCCGGCCATGAAACCCAGCCGCGGCGGCAGGCTCGCGCTGTACACGATGCGCTCGGGCGCGACGGCGGCCGTGGGATCGGCGCGCAGCCAGCCGCGGCGCGGCTGCCAGTATTCGGCCCAGGCATGGGCGTGGCGTTGGCGCACGATGTAGTAGCCGTCCACCGGATTCGCATCGGTCCCCTGGTAGCCGGTGACGACCCGCGCCGGCACGCCCATGGCGCGCATCACCACGACGAAGGAGGCCGCGAAGTGCTCGCAGAAGCCGGCCTTGCGATCGAGCCAGAACTCGTCGATCGCATCACGGCCCGCGGCGTCGCCATAGGTGCCGGGCGCCAGCGTGTAGCTGAAGCCGCCGGTGCGGATGTGCTGCAGCAGCGCACGTGCCAGCGTGCTCGCTTCGGCATACGCGTAGGCCGGCTTCTCGCGCAGCGCGGCGGCCCAGGCGAGCGTGCGCGGGTTGAAGCCGGGCGGCAGATGCAGGTAGTCACCGGCATCGGGAAGTGCGCGCAGCGGGCCCTGCGTGAACTGCGTGTGGGCGACGGCGACGATGCGCAGGCGATCGGTCAACGGACGGTCGCTGGTCCACTGCAGGTCGTCGCGGTGGCCGATGCGGTAGCCCTCGGCGCGCGGCGGCACCTCGTCGGTGGCCATCTCCAGCAGCGGCAGCACGGTCAAGCGCGACGGCTCCAGCGTCATCTCGTAGGCATAGGCGGGCCCGAGCACGCGCAGTGCGTCGGCGCGCAGCGAGAGGCTCGGCCGCGGATCCACGCGTTTCCATTCGCGGCCGTCGAAGGCGCCGAGCACCGGACCGCGGAAGTACATCGCCTCGGGCGGGGGCACGGCGCCGTTGAAGCGCAGGCGCAGCGCGATGCTGTCGTCGTTCGCGACCTCGGCCACCGAGCCCATGGTCATGCTGCCCGACAGGCCCGTCCTCGCGGCGGCATCGCTGGGCAGGCCCCACAGCGGATCGAGCCGCGGAAACAGCACGAAGAGCAGCACCATCAGCGGCGCGCCGAGCAGCGCCGCGCGGGCCGCCAATCCACCCGCCTGGCTCAGGCGTGGCTGGCCCACCGGCATGTGCGCCAGCACCAGCGCGGTGAGCAGGCCCCACACGGCGACGATCATCGCCGCCGCCGTGAGCAGGGTCTGCGAATAGAGGAACTGCGTGAGTACGAGGAAGAAGCCGAGGAAGAACACGACGAAGGCATCGCGGCGCGCGCGCAGCTCCAGCGTCTTCAGTGCCATCAGCACGACCAGCAGCGTGACGCCGGCCTCCTTGCCGAGCAGCGTGCGCTCGGTCCACCACGTGAGGCCAGCGGCGATGGTGAGCATCACGACGAGCACCCAGCGGCCGGGCAGCGTCGCGTTGGCGAGCGCGAGGTTCATGCGCCACAACAGCACCACGGCGGTCAGCGCGGCGCACCACCAGGGCAGGTGAGTCAGATGCGGCAGCAGCGTCCAAGCGATCACGCCGAGCAGGAACAGCGTGTCGCGCGCATCGCGCGGCAGGTGGCGCCAGCCGGGCCAGCGCGGTAGCGTGAGATTCAAGACCATAGCGCCAGCGCTTCCAGCCCGGCGCGGCGATGGCCGTCGCCGTAGCCCGGTTCGAGCTCGACGCCCGGCAGGCGCAGGCCCCACTCGGCGCCGGCGCGATCTGCGGCCAGCACCCAGGCGGTCAGCCGCGACAGGCGCTGCTCTGGCGTCGGCAGGCGCGCCTGGCCGTAGTCGAACCACAGCTGCTGGCGCGTGGCTGCATGCGTGTCGCGACTCACCAGCTCGCCGGTGCGGGCGAACTTCTTCCACACCACGCGCTTGAGCGCATCGCCGCGCTGCCAGGCGCGCACGCCTTCGAAGTCGCCACTCTGGCTGCGCTGGCGGTCGCTGCTCTGCGCCGGCACGGCATGGGCGGCGGGCAAGGGCGCGGCGGGCTGCTCCGGCGACGGGTAGACGAGCACGCGCGACGCGGGGCGCCACAGCGTCCACGCGCGGAAGAGGCCGAACGGAAAGCGCGTCTCGGCCACCAGCGTGGGCAGCGCATGCAGGCCGCGCAGCTGCGGCACGAAGCTCACATGGGCGCTCACGCGCGCGCCGGCAGGCACGTCGGCCCAGGTCCAGCGCGGTTCCTTGCCGCCATCGTCGTCGATGCGCGTGCGCAGCCCGATGCCGTAGCGCGCGCTGCGGCTGCCGGTGAGCACGATCTGCAGCACCGCAGCCTGCCCGGCGAAGGCTGGCTCCGGCGGCCGCAGGTGCAGGGTGAGGCCGCGCAGCGTGCGATGCGTGAGCTGCATCGACACCAGCCCGCTGCCGGCCAGCATGAAGGTGAGCAGGAAGCCGAGGTTGAGCTGGTAGTTGATCGATGCCACCAGCAGCACCATCAGCGTGGCGGCGAAGGCGAAGCCGACGCGGGTGGGCACGATGTAGATGTTGCTCTGCGTCAGCGTCCAGGTGTCGGTGGGCGCGTGGCGCGCTTGCCACCACGCGTCGAAGCGACGCTTGATGAACGAGATCACGGCAAAGCCACCGCCTCGACCATCGCGCGCACCTGTTCGACGCGGCCGCGCCCGGCGCCGGGCACCGGCACCAGGCGGTGTGCGATGGTCTGCGGCAGGATGGCCTGGATGTCATCGGGTGCCACGTAGTCGCGCGCATCGAGCAGCGCGTGGGCACGCGCCGCGCGCAGCACCGCGATGCCGGCGCGCGGGCTCAGGCCTTCGACGAACCACTGGCCCGAGCGCGTGGCGGCGATCAACGCCTGCAGGTAGTCGAGCAGCGCTTCCGAGGCATGCACCTCGAGCACCGCGCGCTGCACGGCCATCAGGTCGGAGGACGACATCACCGGTTGCAGGTGGCTGATGGCGTCGCGCCGGTCAACGCCTGCGAGCAGCGCGCGCTCGCTGGCGCGGTCGGGGTAGCCGAGCGTGATGCACATCAGGAAACGGTCGAGCTGGCTTTCGGGCAGCGGGTAGGTGCCGAGCTGGTCGCTCGGGTTCTGCGTCGCAATCACGAAGAAGGGCTTGGGCAGCGCGCGCGTCTCGCCTTCGACGCTGACCTGGTGTTCCTCCATGGCTTCGAGCAGCGCACTCTGCGTCTTCGGACCGGCGCGGTTGATCTCGTCGGCCAGCAGCACCTGCGCGAACACCGGGCCCGGGTGGAAGACGAAGGCTTCCTTGCTGCGCTCGTAGACGCTGACGCCGACCAGATCGGTCGGCATCAGGTCGGCAGTGAACTGCACGCGCGAGAATTTCAAGCCCAGCGACACCGACAAGGCATGCGCCAGCGTCGTCTTGCCTACACCGGGTACATCTTCGATCAGCAGGTGGCCGCCGGCCAACAGGCAGGCCACGCAGTCCTCGATGGGGCCGCGTTTGCCGACGATGATCGTGCTAATCTGATCCACCAGACGGTTGAGCTGCGATGTGAAGGGAAAACTCATGCGCCGCATCTTGCCGCAAATCAGGGGACAAACAGGAGGCAAGCGGCGCGATGTCTACCGCCTACTACAGCCACGCTGACTGCCGCGCGCACGACATGGGCCGCGGGCATCCGGAGTGCCCGCAGCGGCTCGATGCGATCTCCGATCACCTGATCGCCACCGGCCTCGATGTGGCGCTGACGCGGCGCGATGCGCCGCAGGTGGATGTCGCCGAGCTCGAACTGGCGCACAGCAAGCGCTACGTCACTGAGCTGAGCGAACGCCTGAAGAGCGTGGCCGAGAGCGGCCGCAGCATGGCGCTCGACCCCGACACCATCGCCTGCCCCGCCACCTGGAATGCCGCGCTGCGTGCCGCCGGCGCCGCGGTGGCGGCCACCGATGCCGTGATCGACGGCGACGTGAGCAACGCCTTCTGCGCGGTGCGCCCGCCCGGCCACCACGCGACACGCGACGAGGCGATGGGCTTCTGCTTCTTCAACAACGTGGCCGTCGCCGCCCGCCATGCGCTGGACAAGCGCGGGCTGCAGCGCGTGGCCATCGTCGACTTCGACGTGCACCATGGCAATGGCACCGAAGACATCATCGCCGGCGACGAGCGCGTGCTGATGGTGAGCTTCTTCCAGCACCCGCTGTACCCGGGCAGCGGCGCCGTACCCAAGGGCACGAACATGATCAACCTGCCGATCCCGCCGTACACGAAGGGCGGCGAGATCCGCGAACTGATCGAGGCGATGTGGATGCCGCGGCTGGAAGCCTTCAAGCCGCAGATGATCTTCGTCTCCGCTGGTTTCGATGCGCACCGCGATGACGAGCTCGGCCAGCTCGGCCTCGTCGAGGCCGACTACGAATGGATCACGCGGCGTGTGAAAGACGTGGCCGATCGCCACGCGCAAGGGCGCATCGTGTCCTGCCTCGAAGGCGGCTACGATCTGGGCGCGCTGGCACGCAGCGTCGCGGTGCATTTGAGAGTGCTGGCGGGACTGTAAGCTCCCGCCCCATGACCCGACCGCTCACCGCCGACGAAATCGCCGAACTGCTGGGCTCGCTGGCCAAGCCCAGCGCCATCACCGAAGCGGCCGTGCTGGCTGGCTGCCTGCTGTTGGCCTGGGGCGCCACGCGCCTGCTGCGCGGCACGGCGCCGAGGCATGCCTCGATCCTCTTCGGTGAACGGCTGGTCGATGGCGTGCTCTTTCCGTTGATCGCGTTGATCGCCGCGCTGGGTGCACGCTGGGGGCTCACCGGTGTCGTGCCGCTGGCGGTGTTCAAGCTCGCGGTGCCGATCCTCGTGTCGCTGGCCGTGATCCGCCTGACGGTGCGCGTGCTGACCGTGGCCTTTCCGGCGTCGCGGCCGATGCGCCTCATCGAGCGCTGGGTTTCGTGGGTGGCGTGGCTCGGCGTCGCGCTGTGGGTCACCGGCATCTGGCCGACGGTGATGGACGCGCTGGACGACATCGGCTGGAAGATGGGCACGGCGCACGTGACCTTGCGCAACCTGATCGAAGGCACGCTGTCGGTGGTCGTCGTGATGGTGATTGCGCTGTGGGTGTCGGCGGCCGTCGAGGCGCAGCTGCTCAAGGGCGCGACCGCGAACCTGAGCCTGCGCAAGATCGCCGCCAACGCGACGCGCGCCGCGCTGCTCTTCGTCGGCTTGCTGATCGCGCTGTCGGCGGCCGGCATCGACCTCACCGCCTTGAGCGTGCTTGGCGGCGCGATCGGCGTGGGCCTCGGCCTCGGCCTGCAGAAGCTGGCGTCGAACTATGTGTCGGGCTTCGTCATTCTCGCCGAGCGGTCCTTGCGCATTGGCGACATGGTGCGCGTCGACGGCTTCGAGGGCCGTATCACCGACATCAGCACGCGCTACACAGTGATTCGCGCCCTCAACGGCCGCGAGTCGATCGTGCCCAACGAGCAGCTGATCACGCAGCGCGTGGAGAACCTGTCGCTGGCCGATCCGCGCGTGCTGATCAGCACCACCGTGCAGGTGGCCTACGGCACCGACCTCGACGTGCTGATGCCGCAACTCGCGGCTGCGGCGAGCAAGGTGCCGCGCGTGCTCACCGACCCTGCGCCGGCGGTGCAGCTCTCGACCTTCGCCACCGACGGGCTGGAGCTCAACGTGCTGTTCTGGATCGCCGACCCGGAGAACGGGCAAGGCAGCGTGAAGAGCGATGTGAACCTCGCGCTGCTGCGCACGCTGAACGGCGCGGGTGTGGAGATACCGTACCCGCAGCGCGTGGTGCGCACGATTTCAGCGACGGACTAGCGATTTCCTGCCGCGCGCGCCGGCAGCGACTTCAGGAACACGTGCAGCGCCTGCACGTCGACATCGCTCAGCTCGCGCAGCGATTCGAAGGGCATCACGCGCACCGTGGCGCCATCAGGGCGCTTGCCGCTCTTGAACATCGCGGCGAAGACCTTGACGTCGCCGTACTGCCCCATCACCGAGCCTTCGCCCGGCGTCAGGTTGGCCGCGGCCGGCCAGTCCGGCGGGCCGCCGGGGATCTTGCCGCCCGAAAGCCCCGGGCCGTGGCAGCCGATGCACATGTTGGCCACGTAGGCGCCGTGCTCGACGGTCACGCCGCTGGCCACCGGCTTGGCAGGCGGCAGCGCGTGGTCGATCTTCTGCGCCGCGTCTTGGATGGCGCCAAAGCCATAGAGCACGCGCACCGGCATGGGCAGCGTGAACTCGGCGGGGCCGCCTTGCGCCGGCGGCAGGCTGCGCGCATAGGCGACCAGCGCGGCCACGTCCGCGTCGGTGAGGCGGTTGTAGTCCTCGCTGGGCATGATGAAGACCGGCCGCCCGTCGGGCTTGACGCCATGGCGGATGGTGCGCTCCCAGTCGACAACGCCGTAGCTGCCCACCACGCCGCCCGCGCCTGAGCTGATGTTCGGCGACTTGGCCCGCAGGCCGCCGCTGTCGATGAACACATGCCCGGCGCCGTTCGCGCCGTGGCACTCGGCGCAGCCGCGCGAGCTGAACAGGTACTTGCCGCGCTCGAGCGCCTGCGCGTCATCGGCCTGCGCCAGCGAGTAGGCCGGCACGGCGACGCGGCGATCCCTCTTGCGCTGCTCCATCTGCAGGCCGGTGAACAGCAGCGCACCGGCGAGCAGCGCCAGCACCACGAGGGCGATCAACCCGCGCTTGATCCATCGATTCATCTCGGTTCCTCCTCGAGCTGTCTACGCAGGCATCGTGGGCGAGGATGCGCGCCTACGCCATCCCGACAAGCCCGGGCGCGGGCGGTACGCGCAAGGCGCGCGCGAGCTTGGCCCAGCTCGTCTGGTCGAGGCGGCCGCGCACCAGATCGAGCACATGGCGGAATGGCTCCGGCGGGGTCTTGGTTTGGAAATCGCCCAGCAGCGCGGCCAGCTCCTGCGGATTCAGTGACGGCGCGAGCCAGTGCACGGTGTCCATCACCTCCCGCGGCGGGATGCTGGCCATCAGCCGGTCATGCAGCGCGACCAGCTCCTCGTCGCTGTACAGCGACCACAGCGTCGCGTTGTTGATCGTCTCTTCCTCGTGCATGTGCTCGAAGTTCTCTGCGACGAACAGCGACAGATGGCGATAGAGCCGATGCGCGGCCGGCATGCGCTGCTCCGCGGGCAGCGCGCGCAGCGCCTGCATCTCCTCCTCGAGCGCGCGGATGGTGGCCAGGTGCTCGATGTGGTCGTTGGCGGTCTGCCGGGCGCCGGCCGGGCGGCGCGCCTCGATCGCGGTGTGTACGAAGTCGTTCTCGTCGAGCGTGCGTTCCATCTCGGACGCGTCGGCGACGTCGAGCGCGCCGAGCTTGAGCAGGGTGTCGCACATGAAGCGGCGCAGCGCCTTGTGGATGCTGGCGTAGAAATCGAAGCGGGGGGTGGCGGCGGTCATGGCATTCCTCGGTGCGGTGGGGCCGGTTGCTCCGGCATGGCCCGCAGTGTCCGCAGGGCAGGCCGCCCATGCATCGCCCGAAAGAGCCATTGGCTCCGCGACGAAGGGTCAGTGCTGCTGGCGCCACCAGGCCGCCGCCTGGCCCCGGCTGGCGACGCCGATCTTGTCGAGGATGTTCGCGACGTGGCGTTTGACGGTGTGCGGGCTCAGGTCGAAGGCCCGTGCGATCAGCTTGTTGCTGTCGCCGGCGGCGATGCGCTCCAGCACCTCGGCTTCGCGCGCGGAGAGCGGACCGTCGTCCCGGCCAGCGGGCTTGGCGGCCTGCGCGGTGGGTGTCCCGCGCAGCGAGGCGCCGAGGCTCGTCCACTGGGCGAGCAGGGCGCCGTCCTCGGCCGCCAGCGCCGTGCCCCAGTCCATCGCCGCCAGGGCCTGAAGCACGCGCGGCCCGGCCAGCAGCACCGGCGTGATCTCGATGGCATCGCGGTGGCGCGCGAACACCGGAGCAAGCCGCTGCGCCGCATCGGTGACGCGGCCTGCCTGCGCCAGGCACAGCGCCAGGCGCACCCGCAACTCGCTCGCATGGCCGAACAGATCGATGCGATCGGCCTCTTCCAGCGCACGTTCGAAGGCGTCGATGGCGCCTTGCATGTCGCCGGCCAGCAGGGCCCGATAGCCGGGGAGCGCACGCCGTGTGACGACGAGGGCGGGCCGCTCGCCGCGTTGCGCTTCCTCCTCGACCATCGCCAGCATCGCGCGTGCCTCGTCGTCGTCGCCGCGTGCCAGGGCCATGC
>VBDL01000761.1 GCA_005884255.1 Betaproteobacteria bacterium
ACCTGCCGGCGCTCGGTGCGCCGCTGGTCAACGCGCTCGAACTCGAGGCCGAGCGCTTCGCGTTGCGCGGCATTCACGCGCTGTAGGCCCGCAATGCAGACGCTCAAGCACTACATCAACGGACGCTGGGAAACCGGTGTCACGCTCGGCGTGAGCGAGAACCCGTCCGACCTGTCCGATGTGGTGGCCGAGTTCGCGCGCGCCGACGCGGCGCAGGCCGAGAGCGCCATCCGCGCCGCGGCCGATGCGCGCGAGGCCTGGGGCGAGAGCACACCGCAGCGGCGCTTCGACGTGCTCGATGCGGTGGGCAGCGAGATCCTCGCGCGCAAGGATGAACTCGGCCGCCTGCTGGCGCGCGAAGAGGGCAAGACCTTGGCCGAAGCCACCGGCGAGGCCGCGCGCGCCGGCGCCATCTTCAAGTTCTTCGCGGGCGAGGCCTTGCGCATCGCAGGCGAGAAGCTTGCGTCGGTGCGGCCCGGCGTCGATGTCGAAATCACGCGCGAGCCGGTGGGCGTCGTCGGGCTCATCGCGCCGTGGAACTTCCCGCTGGCCATTCCCGCGTGGAAGATCGCGCCGGCGCTGGCCTACGGCAACGCGGTGGTGTTCAAGCCCGCCGAGCTGGTGCCGGCCTGCGGCTGGGCGCTGGCCGAGATCATCAGCCGCGCAGGCCTGCCGGCCGGCGCCTTCAACATGGTGATGGGCAGCGGCCGCCTGGTCGGCCAGACGCTGGTGGACCA
>VBDL01000007.1:0-9572 GCA_005884255.1 Betaproteobacteria bacterium
CAACGAGGGCGTGCCGTCGATGTTCTTCTTCATTGGCGTCTACGATCCCAAGCAGGTGGCCGAGTCGATGAAGCCCGGAGGCAAGCCGCTGCCCTTCAACCATTCGCCGTTCTTCGCGCCGGTGCCCGAGCCGTCGATCAAGACCGGTGTGCAGGCGATGAGCCTCGCGGTGCTCAACGTGCTGGGCAAGAGCTGACGGCTCCTGAAAGAGGTTCCGCGGTGGCTGCGGAGCTCTCTTCCGCGAAGGAGCTAGGCAGACGCGGGTACGCGCGAGAAGGACTGGCTCAACGGGCTGGCCGGCGGTAAGGGGCCGCTTTCCGGCGTTGGGTCTAGGCGAGTGACCGTCCGGGTCGGGTCGACTACGGCTGGCCAGCGAGCACCACTGGCCGACAGCTCTACACCCCACAGCCGCCATTCCGGCTCGAATGACAGCTCCCGCGCGATGAGCTGTCGTTCGCTCCTGTCGCCTCGGCGCCGGCGGTCGGCCATCAACGGTCACTCGTCCTGAAGCCGACAGCGGACCTCCGCGAACGAAAGTCAACGGCCGATACCGGCCCTTCGCCTGCCTAGCTCGTTGTCTCCTCCAACTCGGAGAGCCAACCGGACAGAAGCTTCGCCAAGGCCTTCCGATCGGTCGCGGGCAAGCCCTTTAGCAGCGTCTTGAGCTCGGTGACATGCACCTCGAATGCCTTGTCTGCCAGCTTGCGCCCTTCCGGAGTCAGTTGAACGATCACGCCTCGACGATCATTCGCCGAGCGCACAAGCGGTGGCAGCGAAAATGGTCAGCAGCTTCATCGATTCCTTCCGGGATTGTCGCCGCCCTTGTACCCCGATGTGATTGATCGACGATGCCTTGCATGGCTCTCCAGTAGCGTTGCGTGAGTTCCGGCACGCTCGGTCGCGTGCCTTGCAACCAGTGCTCACAAATGCGTGGCGCCGTCAGCGAAAGCGTCCCGGCGACGCTGTATGCGCGCGGCGTCGACGACGCCTCACGGATTGGAATGATGCATTCGAGCCTGTCGCCATCAACCGAATGTCAGCCAAGCCCGGGCTTCCGCCTCGGTGTCGAAGACCTTGACCTTCCAGCCTCGGTTGACCGCGGCGGCTGCACCCAACCGCAGCACGCTTCTGCCGTGGTGGTCGGCGATCACAAGAGCGATGCTCATGGACTTGTCGAAGCCGATGTCGCCCAATCTCGAATACCACGTCAGCGTCGCAGAACTAGAAACACGGCCACTTGGGCTATGCACGGACAGAATCCGCGTGATGCCGAGTCGGCGGCACTCGTCGGTTGCGCGCGACCAGAACCCCCACTGCTGCTCGAGCACATCGGAGTCCAGCGCCGGACGCATCCCGCCCAACCGCACGGTCAGGATGCCGTCGTCAACGGATGTCTCGAACGTGTAGCTCATCGTTTGCCGTGTTCCCCCAGGAGAATTCGCGAATGAACTCCTCGGCCTGGGGCCACTCGCCGTGACCCGAGGCCGGGTTCAGGTGTCCGACCGGGCCGAGCTCCACAAATCGGCTGCCCCAGTCCTGGGCCAGCTCGCGCGCACGATCCAGGCGCATGAGCGGATCGTTGCTGCTAGCCGCGACGACGCTCGGAAACGGCAAGGCCGTCCGCGGTACCGGCAGCCAGCCATGCTCGTGCAGCATGTCGATGGTCGGATAGCCCCGCGGCATCGGCGTCTGCATGTCCGCGGGGGCGGCTAGCAGCGCCCCGTCAATCCGACGCGTTGCGCGCGAGGCCGCCCAGTGCGCGACCATCATCACGCCGGCGCTGTGTGCCACGATGATCACTGGCCCCCTAATGTCAGCCAGTGCGCGATCGACGGCATCGATGCGCGCCGCGCAACTGAGTCTGTCGTGCTCCAGAGGAGGAACGCTGCGCACCTTCGGCAGCTTCGCGGCCAGCAAGGTCTGCCAGTGGTCGGGCACGTGATCGCGCAGGCCGGGCACGATGAGGACGGTGGCATCGATGTCGCTCATGCCGACCCTTCAGTACGGCAGGTCGCCGATGATCCCTGCGCGCTCCATCTTGCGGTGGCACGGCGGGTAGTCCATCACGGCGTAGTGCTGCGTCGAGCGGTTGTCCCAGAAGGCGACGCTGTTCTTCTTCCAGCGGAAGCGCACCTGGTACTCGGGAACAAAGGCCTGGCTGATGAGGTAGTTCAGCAAGTGGCTGGCGCCTGGCGATGCGTCCTGTCCGAAGCGCACGTTGGCCGGTGTGTGGAAGTTGGTGAAATGCGTCGCGAAGGCGTTGACGAACAGCACCTTCTCACCGGTCTCCGGATGCGTGCGCACCACCGGATGCTCGGCGTCGGGGTACTGGGCCTTCAGCGCGAGGCGCTTCTCGATCGGCATCGCCGCACCAAAGCTCGCCTCGATGCTGTGGCGCGCGCGCAGCGGAGCGATCTTTGCCTTGATGTCCTCGGGCAGCTGGCGATAGGCTTCGACCATGTTGGCCCACATCGTGTCGCCGCCCACCGGCGGGCATTCGACGCAGCGCAGCACGCAGCCGAAGGGCGGCTTCTCGCGCCAAGTGGCATCGGTGTGCCAGGCGTTCTCGTAGCGGTCGTTCGGCGTGTCGGGCGACTTGTAGATACGCACGAGGCCGGGGTGGTCGGGATCGCTGCCGGCCACCGGATGGTCCCCCAGCTCGCCGAAGCAGCGCGCAAATGCCACATGCTCTGCGCACGTGATGTCCTGGTCGCGGAAGAAGAGCACGCGGTGCCTGAGCAGCAGCGCACGGATCTGCGCCATCAGTGCGTCGTCCTGGGCTGCGGCGGCCAGGCTCACGTTGCCGAGCTCGGCACCGATGGTGCAAGTCAGTGGCTCGACCTGGATCGAGTTGCCCAGCGTTGTCGCGCGCACCAGCGCGGGTGCCGCTTCGAGGCCTTGAGTCATGATGTCTCCGGATGTCGTAATGAACCGATCGATGACGCCCAGTGTGGGCTCGGCAGTGTTCTCCCTGCTTGACTGCGCGGGACCTCTACTTACCATTTCATGCCAGTCTTGTGCTCGATTCCCCGATGTCGCCACTTGTCAGAGCCGCGAGCTTGACCAATTACAGCGAGGTGGCCCGCGCCGCCGGACTCGACCCCGTTCGCATGCTCGCCGATGCGGGCCTGAGCCCGAGCGTACTGCGCGAGCCCGATCTCAAGATCCCGGCCGAGCGCGTCGGCCGCCTGCTCGAGGCCTCGGCGGCCGCGGCAGGCTTCGAGAGCTTCGGCCTGCGCATGTCCGAGTCGCGCCAGCTGTCTAACCTCGGGCCAGTCGGGCTGCTGATTCGCGACCAGCCCACGCTGCGCGATTCGCTGGAGGTGCTGGTGCGCTATCAGGTGCTGCTCAACAGCTCGCTGTCTCTGATGATCGAGGAATCCGCCGGCGTGGTCGTCATCCGCGAGGAGGTGATGGTCGGCGCCGCCCAGCCGGTGCGCCAGGCGATCGAGATGGCGATGGGCGTGATGATGCGGCTGCTGCGCCAGTTCCTCGGGGCCGACTGGCATCCGCGCCGCGTATGCTTCGTGCACCCGGCGCCGCGCGACGTCAGCACGCACCTGCGCGTGTTCGGCCCGTGCGTGGAGTTCAACCACGACTTCAACGGCATCGTCTGCGCCAAGGCCGATCTCGACGCGCGTAATCCGTCGGCCGATCCGGCGATGGCGCGCTATGCACAGCAGTTGCTGGACGCGTCGATCGAGCCGCAGGTACCGACGCTGCTGGAAGACGTGCGACGCACGATCCTATTGCTGCTGCCCAGCGGCCGATGCAGCATCGAGCAGGTAGCCGAGCACCTCGGTATCGTGTGCCGCACCGTCCAGCGCCGGCTGGCGGAACAGGGCCGGAGCTTCTCGTCACTCGTCAACGACATCCGCGTGGAGCTCGCCACGCGCCACGTCATCGAGAGCGATCGGCCACTGACCGAAGTGGCTGCGCTGCTCGGGTTCTCCGCGCCGAGCGGCTTCTCGCGCTGGTATCACGCACAGTTCGGCTGCAGCCCCAAGCAGAGCCGGGCGGCGCGCGGCACGGTGCGGCGCCGCGGCGCGTCTCAGCGGGCGACGGCGTGACGCGTCACCATGCCGCGCCCGTCATCGACGGCTGTTGATCGAGCGCGTGCTCCATCGCGCCGACCAGCATCGCGGGTCGCTGCGCGCCTTCTACCGACACCGCGCCGTTGAACCTGAAGAAGGGCACGCCGTGCGCCGCGCCCGCATGTGGTCGCAATGCCGACGCCTGCGCTTCGCCGACGATGCCGCAACGTTCGGCCACCGCGTTCAGCACTGTCGTGCTGCCGATGTCTTGTCCCTGCATGAAGTACGCATCGAACAGCGCCTCGATCGTCGCCTCCGCGTTCGCCGCGCCACCTTCGCGCTGCGCCTGCGCGACGAGCGCGTGGGCGGCCAGCGTGTTCGGGAACACCTGGATCCTCTCGAAGGCGATTTCCACTCCCGCGGCACTCGCAGCCTCGCGCACCTGTGCCTGCCGGCGCGAGACAGCGCCAGAGCTGCCCAGCCGGCTCAGATAAAAGCCGACATAGGGCACGCCGCACGAGGGAGTGTCAGGCATCAGTGGGTACGAATGCCAGGAGATGTCGACGGCCACGTCCGGACGCAGTGCGTGCAGCACCTTGAGCGCGGCACCCAGACTGCGTTTGCCGATTAGGCACCAGGGGCAGATGACATCGAACCAGACGTCGACCCTGAGTGTGTTCATGGCAGCAGCACTGTCGCGCCGATGGTTTGGCGCGACTCGAGCGCGCGGTGCGCATCGGCCGCCTCGGCGAGCGCGAAGGTCTGGCCCGGCTCGCTGACGATCTTGCCCTGCAGCACGAGGTCGAACAGCTCGTCGGCCATCTTCAGCATGTTCGGACGCGGCAGCGCATAGTCGACCATCGCCGGACGCGTGACCCACAGCGACCCCTTCACCGCCAGCAGCATCGTGTCGATGACCACGGGGCCCGAGCTGGTGCCGTTGCTCACCAGCGTGCCGCGCTTTTGCAGGCAGTCCAGCGAGCCCATCAAGGTGTCCTTGCCCACCGAGTCGTAGACCACCGGCACGCCGCGGCCGTCGGTGATCTCCTTGACGCGCTCGACGAAGTTCTCGCGCTTGTAGTTGATGACGTGCGCGCAGCCGTGTGTGCGCGCGATCTCGGCCTTCTCGTCGGAACCAACGGTGCCGATCATCGTCACGCCGATCGCCTTCGCCCACTGGCAGGCGATCAGGCCGACGCCGCCGGCCGCCGCGTGGTAGAGGATGGTGTCGCCCGCCTTCAGCGGGTAGACCTGGCGGAAGAGGTACTGCGCGGTGAGGCCCTTCATGATGAGGGTAGAGGCCGTGCGGTCCGAGATGCCGTCGGGCAGCTTGATCAGCACGTCGGCGGGCATCACCCGCGCCTGGGCATACGCGCCCAGGGGCCCCAGCATGTAGCCCACGCGGTCACCCTCGGCGAGGAAGGTCACGCCCGGGCCGACCGCCTCGACCACGCCGACGGCGTCGGAGCCGAGCCCGCTGGGCAGCGCCGCCGGGTAGCGGCCGGTGCGGAAGTAGACGTCGATGAAGTTGACGGCGATGCCCGTGTGGCGCACGCGCACCTGGCCCGGGCCGGGCGCGCCGACCTCGACGTCCTCGAGCTGGAGCACTTGCGGGCCGCCGGTTTCGTGGAAGCGAATGGCCTTGGTCATGATGAGTCGATCCTGAAAAACGTGTGTCGGGTGGCGCCTTCAGCCGTGCGCCGGTGCGGGAGCGGAAGCCAGCGCGGAGGCGACGGCGTCGAGCTGCACGCCGGCGACCTGCGCCATGTCCGCCTCGTAGCTGCGCGAGGCGCGCATGAAGGCGAGCGCGGCCAGCGCGCTGCACACCGGCACCACGGCCATCGCCTGCTGCAGGCCCCAGGCGTCGGACAGCGCGCCGGCGAGGAACGGCCCGACCGCGAGGCCGAAGAGGTTCTGGAACAGCGACAGCACCGCGGCGCCGGTCGAGCGCACGCCGGGATGGATGACGTCGATGACCACCGCGGCGACCACGCCGACGGTGCAGGTCATCACGAAGCCGCCGAGTGCGATGAGCAGGAACTGCCGGCTGCCCGTCGCCGGGCCGGCGAACGCCACGAGGAAGATCAGCATCGTGACCATGCACAGCGCGGCCAGCGCGAGCAGCTTGTTGCGCGCGCGGCGCAGCGCGAGGCGGTCGACCAGCGAGCCCCAGACGAAGCTGCCCAGCGCGCCGACGAGCACCACTACCGCCGCCTGCTTGGCCGCCTGGTCCGGCGCGACGCCGTGGAAGCGGTTGAGGTAGCTCGGCAGCCACGACCAGACGGCCGAGACGACGATCAGCTGCAGCGCGCCGCCGATGCAGGTCCACAGCACCGTGCGCGAGCGTGCCAGCGCACCGGCAATGTGCCTGACCGCGTTGCCGGCCGACTGCTTCGCGCGATCGAGCTGCGGCGTCAGCGCGACGGTCTTGTAGTCGCGCACGAAGAGGTACAGCAGCGCCAGCGCGAGGCCCGGGATGCCGACCACGCCGAAGGCCGCGTGCCAGCCGAAGCGCGCGGCGATCACACCGCCGAGCAGCACGCCGAGCACCGAGCCGAGCGACGCGGCGGCGAAGAACGCGCCGAGCAGCGCCGAGCGCAGGCGCTTCGGGAACAGGCTGGCGATCAGGGCCGCGCCCACCGAGCCGTAACCGGTCTCGCCGACGCCGACCATCGCGCGCGCGACGAACAGCTGGCTGTAGTTGCCGGCGAACATGCACGAGATCGTCGCCAGGCTCCAGGTGGCGGCCATCACGACGACGCTCTTCACGCGGCTCAGCCGGTCGGCCAGCAGCGCGACCGGGATGCCGCCGACGGCGACGACGATCGAGATGATCGAGACCAGGCCGCCGAGCTGCTTGTCGGCGAGGCTCCACTCCGCTTTCATGTAGGGAAACAGCGAGACGATCACCTGCCGGTCGATGTAGTCGAACAGCATCAGCGCGAAAGTCATCGCGAAGGCGAACCAGGCCTGGGGCCGGCCGACGAGGTAGTCGTCGCGCTCGCCGCGTGCGGTTTCGACAGGATGCAGATTCATGGTGCAGCGCCTCGGTGAAGGCCATTGTGGAGGACCGCCGGGAAAGCGCGCTTGTCCTCGCAGGACTGCGGCTTACCCGTTGGCGACAGCAGAAAACGGCGCGACCGCGGCGAAGCGGCCGTCAACGCGAGGCCGGATTTCTCGGCCTCGCGCAACGCTCGCTCGAAGCGTCAGAAGAAGTGGCGGATGCCCAGCTCGTAGCCCTTCGACGTCCCGCCTGCGGTGACCTTCGTGTTGCCGGGGAAGGCGGACAGGTCGATGGACTGCGCGAAGGCGCCGTCGTTGGTCAGCTTCGACACCGTGGCGTACAGCGCCGTGCGCTTGGACAGGTTGTAGGCATAACCCAGGGCGACCTGCTTCGCGCCGTTGCCCGCGCCGGCGTCCATCTTGTTGTACGACGCGTGGATCTCGCCCTGGCCCAGCGGCACCACGGTGCCCAGCAGCCAGTGCTTGAAGGTCGTGCCCGCGCCGGTGTCGTTGCGGTCGTGGTTGTAGACGGCCTGCAGCGTGGCCACGCCGAAGTTGTACGAGCCGCCCGCGACCCACGAGGTGAACGCGTTGGCGCCGCTGTTAAGCGACTGCTTCGACGCGGCGATCGACACGTCGAGCGGCCCCTTGGCGTAGCCCAGGCGCCCAGCGTGGTACTTGGTGTTCGGACCGCCCTCGGACGGCGCGATCATGAACTGCCCATACACGCCACCCAGCGTGGCTGGCAGGAAGTAAGCCACGCTGTTGCTCGAGCGCACGTAGGTCGGCTGCGGCAGCGCATTGGGGTCCACGTTGCCCTCCAGGCCGATGCCGTTGAAGCCGAACGGGTCGTAGATGGCGCGTGTCCAGAACACCGGCGTGAAGTCGCGGCCCAGGCGCAGCTCGCCCCAGGTGCTGCTGATCAGGCTGACCGTCGAACGCCGGCGGAACGTCAAGCCGCCGCCGGCGGGCACGTCGCCAGCGCCGGTGTCCGGCGCCAGCGCGCCCTCGAGCCAGAAGCCGGCCTTCAGGCCGCTGCCCAGGTCCTCGATGCCGCGGAAGCCCAGGCGGCTGCTGTTCAGGCCGTCGGTGCTCATCAGCTTGCGCGCCGCGTAGCCGTCGTTGGACACATAGCGCGCGTTGACGTCCAGCACACCGAACACGGTGACGGAGGACTGCGCGCTCGCACCGCCGGCGAATGCGCCGAGCAGGGCGCAGGCGAGAAGCGTTCTGTTCATCAAGGAGACTCCTGGTTAGATGAAGACGAGCGATTGAGCCAAGCGGCTTGCCGTTTCACGACAAGTGCGGGAA
This sequence comes from Betaproteobacteria bacterium, assembly GCA_005884255.1. GTDB lineage: Bacteria > Pseudomonadota > Gammaproteobacteria > Burkholderiales > Burkholderiaceae_C > VBDL01. The sequence continues at coordinate 8,349 of VBDL01000007.1, forward strand.
AGCCCTCAAGCCCAGCGCAGCAGCGCGAGAACGAGTGCCGCGAGAAATGCCGTCTCGCCGAGCATCAGCGCGATCGGCTTGAGGCCCACCGTGGCGAGGTCCTTCAGCTGCGTCTTCATGCCGACGCCGGCGATGGCGGCCACCAGGCACCAGCGCGACGCGTCGTTGCCCGCGCTCTGCGCGACGGCCGGGATCCAGCCGAGGCTGTTCAGCACCACCAGCGCGGCGAAGCCCACGAGGAACCAGGGCAGCAGCGGCGGCCGCCGGCCGCTGTCGCCGGCGTGCGCGTGCGCCAGGGTCGCGGCAAGCACGGTCACCGGCAGCAGCATCGCCACGCGCATCAACTTGACCAGCGTGGCCACGTCGCCCGTCTCGTGCGACAGGCCGTAGCCCGCACCAACCACCTGCGCCACATCGTGGATCGTGCCGCCGAGGAAGATGCCGGCCGCGCGCATATCCAGCCCCAGCCAGTGCACGAGCATCGGGTAGGCGATCATCGCCAGCGTCGACAGCGCGCTGACGCCGATCACCGTGAACAGCGTGGCGCGCTCCTTGCCCGGATGCGCCGGCAACGCGGCGGCCAGCGCGAGCGCGGCCGAGGCGCCGCAGATCGCTGTGGCGCCGCCAGTGAGCAGGCCAAACAGCGGCTGGAAGCCGAGCGCGCGCGCCGCGAGCATCGCCACGCCGATGGTCAGCGCGACCGAGAGTACGACCAGCACCACCGGCTGCCAGCCCAGCGCGACGACCTGCGCGGCGGTGATGCGCAGGCCGAGCAGCGCGACGCCGACGCGCAGCAGCTGGCGCGCGCTGAACTCGATGCCCGGCGCGCAGGGGCCTTCGGCGGAGAGGAAATTCATCGCCAGGCCGAGCAGCAGCGCGAACAGCATCACCGGCGCGCCGTAGTGCTGCGACAGGAAGGTCGCCGCCGCGGCGACGACGCCGCAGGCGAGCACGCCGGGGAACAGCGCGCGGGCGCGCGCGGGCCAGGCCGTGAGGGCCAGTGTCGTCATCGCGTCAGGCGCCGGGCAGCCGGTGCTCGGCGAACATCTCGCGCAGCCGGTTCTTCAGCATCTTGCCCGTCGCGCCGAGCGGGATCGCGTCGACGAAGACCACGTCGTCGGGCGTCCACCACTTGGCGATCTTGCCGTCGTAGAAGGCGAGCAGCTCTTCGCGCGTGACCTGCGCGCCGGGTTTCTTCACCACCACGAGCAACGGGCGCTCGTC
>VBDL01000007.1:9597-10172 GCA_005884255.1 Betaproteobacteria bacterium
CATCGCGATGTTCTCCAGGTCGATCGAGCCGATCCACTCGCCGCCGGATTTGATGACGTCCTTGCTGCGGTCGGTGATCTGCATGAAGCCGTCGGCATCGATGGTGGCCACGTCGCCGGTGGGGAACCAGCCCTCGCCGTGCATGTACACCAGCGGATCGCCGCCTTCGTTCTTCAGGTATTGCGAGACGATCCACGGCCCGCGCACCAGCAACTCGCCGCTGGTCTTGCCGTCCCACGGCAGCTCGGCGCCGTCGTCGTCGACGATTTTCATGTCCACGCCGAACACCGCGCGGCCCTGCTTGGCCTGGATCGCGGCGCGTCGCTCGGCATCCAGCCCCTCGTGCTTCGCTTTCAGCACGCACACAGTGCCCACCGGGCTGAGCTCGGTCATGCCCCAGGCGTGGATGACGTGCACGCCGTGGTCGGCCTGGAAGCTGCGCATCATGGCCGGCGGGCAGGCCGCGCCGCCGATGACCGTGCGGCGCATCGTGGAGAACTTCAGCTCGTGCGCCTGGACGTGCGCGAGCAGCCCCTGCCACACCGTGGGCACGCCGGCCGACAGCGTCACGCCCT
>VBDL01000007.1:10270-12910 GCA_005884255.1 Betaproteobacteria bacterium
ACGACCGGCAGGATGGCATCGTGCGCGCTGCAGTTCAGCGCGTCAGGCAGCGCCGCGGCATAGGTGTGCAGCAGCGTCGAGCGGTGGCTGTACAGCACGCCCTTGGGGTTGCCCGTCGTGCCGCTCGTGTAGCACAGCGAGCTGGCGGTGCTCTCGTCGAACAGCGGCCACGCGTAGCGGTCGTCCTGCGCGTCGAGCAGATCCTCGTAGCACAGCAGGCCGTCGATCTTCGTCGTCGCCGGAAGGTGTGCGCGGTCGGTCATCGCGACGAAGGTGCGCACCGTCTTCAGACGCGGCGCCACCGTCTCGACGAGCGGCAGGAAGGTGAGGTCGAAGAACAGCACGCGGTCTTCGGCGTGGTCGGCGATCCACGCCAAGTGCTCGGCGTGCAGCCGCGGGTTGAGCGTGTGCAGCACGGCCCCGGAGCCCGACACCGCGAAGTACAGCTCCATGTGGCGGTGGCCGTTCCACGCCAGCGTGGCCACGCGCTCGCCCGCCGTCACCTGCAAGGCAGCCAGCGCGTTGGCCAGCCGGCGCGCGCGTGCGGCCAGCTGCGCGAAGCTCTGGCGATGGATATCGCCTTCGACGCGGCGCGAGACGATCTGCTGCTCGCCGTGGTGGCGCTCGGCATGCCTGAGCAGCGAGGAGATCAGCAGCGGCTGCTGCATCATCTGTCCGTTCATTCGTGTCTCCCGAGGTGCGGCGCAGAAGCCCCGCGCCCGGCGCGAGAGGCCGGGCGCGCTTGGAGTAGTTCGAGACGCGAGGCGTCAGACGGCCTGGCGCAACGGCACGCCGCGCTGGCCATGGGCGCGGTTGGGGGCCCAGCCCAGGCGAGCGAGCGTCTCGTCGGCGTCCTTGTAGGTGGTGCCGATCCTGTAGATCTCGCGCGCTTCCTTGCCCGTGGCGACCTCGCGGCCGAGCTCGCGCGCGATGCGCACGGTCTGCTCGATCTGCTGCACCGAGGTCATGCGCTCGCCCTTGCGGCCCCAGAGGGTGTCCTCGATGCCGCAGCGCGCATGCAGGCCCATCGCGATGGCCATCGTGTTCACGGGCAGCACGTTGCGCATGATGGTTTCCAGCGTCAGGCACGCACCGTCGGGCACGCGACGGATGAACTCCATCATGTTGTACGGACTCGGGCCGTCGAAGCCACCGCCGATCGCCACCCAGGTCACGTTCAGCGGGCCGGTGTACGCGCCGCGGCGAACCAGCCGCTCGACCGTCTCGAGTTGCGCCACGGTGGCGAGCTGGAAGTGAGGCTGGATGCCGTTGGCCTGCAGGCGCTTTAGGTGCTCCTCTACCCAGGCAGGGCCCGCCGGTACGGTCATCTCGCGATAGGCTTCGTACACCGCGGGGCGCGCGAACGAGGTGCCGGCGTAGTCCTCTTCCTTCATCAGCTCGACGACGTTCATCTGGTTGGTGTTGATGGCGATCGTCACCTGGTCGGGCTTGGGATCGAGCTCGGCCAGCATGTGGCGCGTGTCGTCGCTCAGCCACTTGGCGGCCGCGCCCTCACCCTCGGGCGAGAACGAGATGGAGCCGCCGACCTGGACGATCATCTCCGGCACCGCCGCCTTGACGCCGGCGATCAGCTCGTTGAACTTGGACAATCGCTTGCTGCCCTTGCCGTCGAGCTCACGCACATGCAAGTGCAGCACGGTGGCGCCGGCGTTGTAGCAATCTACTGCCTTCTGGACCTGCCCTTCCATCGTCACCGGGATGTCCTGCGGGAAGTCCGCGGGCTCCCACTCGGGGCCATAAGGTGCGACGGTGATGACCAGCTTCTCCTGGTTCTCGGGCAGCAGCGAATCGTCGAGGAATTGCATGAGGGCTCCTTCAATGCGGTGCGTGGTGCGGCCGATTGTTCGGCGATCGCGTTTGGCGCGATTGGCGGAGTGCGACAGCGACTTATCAATTCGTGTCAGCGAAGCGGAATTCGACGCCAGCCTTGCGTGCGGCCTAATTCTTCACTCGCTGGTCTGCGTCTGCTTTGCAGCAGCGAATCTGGGGCTCTGGAGTTCCGGTTCGGGTCGGTGGAACGAGCGGCCGTGCCAACTGATCGACCGGCCGCTACGCTCCGCACAGCGGTCCTTCACTTCGGTTGGCACCTATGCGCAGTTCAGTTGCCCGTGAGTCGCTGACAGCTGACCGCCAAGTGGCGTCCCGGCCGTCAGGCGTGGGCCTTGAGGGGTAAATCAAGGGGTAAACCGGAACGAGGCTGGGCCCGGACTTCGGCGAACGGCGACGAACAAGACTCTCGACTAAGTTCCTGATTTCAAACGGATTCGCGTTCGCCGCCGTTCGCCCCAATTCGCGGTATACGTCCCTGTCACGCCGGGGGTCGCGGGTTCGAGTCCCGTCCACTCCGCCAACCATTCGAGAAGCCCTTGCAAGTCACTGACTCGCAAGGGCTTTTTCCTTTCTGCTGCTACCCCGCTCACGTGCACCGGTGCTACCCCGACGGCCCTTCGGAGTAGCAGGTGGTGTTGCAGGCCTCGAGGCCTCCTTGCTGCATCGCTGTGCTGCCCCACGGGGCCGGTGTCCACCCTCAGCGGAGCATCGGCATGAGCACCTCAGCAGCGCGCGCCAACCACCTGGCGCTGGTCAGCCCCACATCAACATCCAAGCCACCGTTCCTCC
>VBDL01000762.1:0-234 GCA_005884255.1 Betaproteobacteria bacterium
TGGAGGCGCTGGCGCCGTTTCTGTGATGCCCGCGTGCCGCGGCACGGTCGGGTCCGACAAGGAGGAGACATGAACCACCCCAGGACCACCGCAGGTCCGGACGCGCTCAAGCGCTTGTTCTATCCGCAGTCGATCGCGCTGGTCGGCGCCTCGGAGCGCTCGCCATGGTCGCAGCTGCTGCACGCCAACATCCAGCGGGTCGGCTACACAGGCCGGATCTATGCGGTCAACAAG
>VBDL01000762.1:350-2550 GCA_005884255.1 Betaproteobacteria bacterium
GGTCGGCGGTCATCCTCACGTCCGGCTTTGCCGAAGCCGGCCCCGAAGGTGCGGCGCTCCAGGACGAGCTGACGCGGCGCGCGCGCGCTGCGGGCGTCACCTTCCTCGGCCCCAACTGCCTGGGCTACGCCAACCTCGCGATCCGGGCCGCGATGACGCCCATCCCGATCCACCCGCCCTTTCTGCCGGGCAAGGTGGCGCTGGTGGGCCAGAGCGGCGCCACCAGCATCGAGATCGTCGACATGGCGCACGACAGCAACATCGGCCTGTCGATGTGCATTGCGACCGGCAACGAAGCGATGCTGGACGTCGCCGCCTGCATGGACTTTCTGGTGGACGACGACAACACCCAGGTCATCATGGTGTTTGCCGAGACCCTGCGCGACACCGCCACCTTCGCCGCGGCGGCACGTCGCGCCGCAGTGAAGAAGAAGGCCATCGTGATGCTCAAGGCCGGCGCCACCGAGCTGACGGCCAAGGTGGTCGCCGCCCACACCGGCGCGCTGGTGGGCAACGATGCCGTGTTCGACGCGGCCTGCCGGCATCTCGGTGTGCTGCGCGTGCACACGCTCGAAGACCTGGTGATTACACACCGGGCCGCTGCGAGCGCCCGGCGTGGGCATCGTGTCGATTTCCGGTGGCGCCTGCACGCTCATCGCCGACCGCGCCGAGGCGCATGGCGTGAGCCTGCCCGCGCTCTCACCGGCCATACGTGCCTGTTTGCGCGAGGCCGTGCCCGGGCCGGGCGAAGCGCTCAATCCCTTCGACATCACCGGTCTCGCCGTGCGCGACCCGGCCTTGTTCGAGCGCGTACTCAGCACGCTGGGCGACGACCCGGCCATCGGTTTCGTCGGCTGTGTCTACAGCATGCCGTGGAACGACAAGTGGCAGCAGGTGCCGGCCATCGAGGTCATCGGGCGGGCGCTGGCCCAGCTCGGCAAGCCGTCGGCCATGCTCAACCAGACGCTGCGGCCGGTCTCGCAGAAGAGCCGCGACATCATGGCCGCCTGCGGCGTGCCCGCGGCCTTTGGCGGCCTTGAGGCCGTGGTGAGGGCGCTGGGCCACATCAGCCGCTGGAGCGCCTGGCTGCAGGCCCAAACGACCGCCGAGCAGCCCTTGCCGGTGATGCCCACCAGCGCGTGGCCCGACAGCGAACGCGCGACGCTGGACTATCTGGCCAGCCGCGGCGTGCCGGTGATTCCCGCCAAGCTCGCGAGAACGCGCGGCGAGGCGGTCGACTTCGCCGCAGCGCTGCGCGCGCCGGTGGCGATGAAGATTGCCTCCCCCGACGTCGCGCACAAGACCGAGGTCGGCGGCGTCCGGCTCGGGCTGCAGGGCGACGCGGCGGTCGGCGCAGCGTTCGACGCCATGCTGGCCCGCGTACGCCAGGCCCGGCCCGACGCGCGGCTCGACGGCGTGCTGGTCTCGCCGATGCGCGAGGGTGGGCTGGAGATCTTGGTCGGCACCGTGCGCGACGCGCAGTGGGGGCTGACCCTGGCCGTCGGGCTGGGGGGCATCTGGGTCGAGGCGCTGGCCGATACGCAGCTGCGCCTGCTCCCGGTCACGCCTCAGGACGCCCGGGACATGCTCACCAGCCTGCGTGCCGCCAAACTGCTGCAGGGCTTTCGTGGCAGTCCGCCGGTGGACCTCGACCGCCTGGCCCGGGTGATCGCCGCGATCGGCGACGCCGCGCTCGCGCTCGGCGACTCGCTGGCCGCACTGGAGGTCAACCCGCTGTGGGTGCGCGGCGATGACGTCGAGGCGCTGGACGCGCTGGCGGTGTGGGCCGACGCGCCCTCGTCGACGCACTGAGGGACGACCATGCAGGATCAGACGACACCCCAGGCGGCCGACGAGCCCATCCTGTTCGAGCGCATCGCCCGCCACATCGCGCGGGTGACGCTCAACCGCCCGCAGGCGCGCAATGCCATCAACGTCGCGATGACGCTGCGCCTTGAGCAGATCGTCCGCACCATCGAAGCCGACCCCACGCTGCGCGTGGCGATCCTCGCCGGCGCACCGGGCCCGGCATTCTGCGCGGGGGCCGATCTGGCCGAGGTCGCGGCCGGCCGTGGCCCCGCCTTGATGACGCGCGACGGCGGGTTCGCCGGCTTCGTCTATGCGACGCGGCACAAGCCCTGGATCGCCGCCGTTCACGGCTTCGCAGTGGGCGGCGGGCTGGAATTCGCGCTCGCCTGCG
>VBDL01000762.1:2767-5627 GCA_005884255.1 Betaproteobacteria bacterium
CGCGAGAGCCTGGCCATCGGCCGCGCCGCCGCCGAGCTGGACGAGGCGGCCTTGCGCCAGCTCAGCGCCGAGGCGACGGCGCGGGTGATGGCGTCGGAGGATGCACGCGAAGGCCCGCGCGCCTTTGTCGAGAAGCGTGCTCCGGTGTGGCGGACTTGAGCCATGGCGCGGGTTGACGACAACGCCGCGCGGCGCGTCCCCGTCATCGTCGGCGTGGGCCAGCTCAACGACCGGCCCGACGACGATGCCGCCGCGCTGGACACGCTGGCGCTGATGACCGCCGCGCTCCGCCTGGCCGACCACGATGCCGGCGGCGGCTGGCTGCGCCAGGTGGATGCCTTGGGCATCGTCGAGCAGATGTCGTGGCCCACGGCCCCTTGGCCAGGGCCGAACAAGATCACGCCCTACCTGCTCGCCGCGCTGGGGATCGCGCCGACCCATGTGGAGCTGACGTCCGAGCCCAGCGGTGACAGCCCGCTGCGGCTGCTCAACGATGCCGCCAACCGCATCGGCGCGGGCGAGGTGGAAGCGGCGGCGGTGGTCGGGGGCGAGGCCTTGCGCACTGCGGCGCGCCGCGCGGCGACCCACAGTGCGCCGCAGCACGACCTGATCCGCGCCGTGACCGAGCAGCGCGCCGGCCCGCTGAAGAAGCGCTACGGCCTGCTCACCGCCACCGATGTGTACCCGCTGTACGAGAACGCCTGCCGCGCGGCCTGGGGCCAGAGCCTGGCGCAGGCGCAGGCCGAGACGGCGGCGATCTGGTCGGGTCTGTCCGCTGCCGCGGCCGACAACCCGGATGCCTGGATCCGCCGTCGCCACGAGCCGGCCGAACTGCTCGCCGCATCGGCCCACAACCGGCCGGTCTCGTTCCCCTACAGCAAGCTGATGGTGGCCAACAGCAGCGTGAACCAGGGCGCGGCGGTGATCGTCGCCAGCCTGGCGAAGGCCCGCGAGATGGGCGTGCCCGACGAGCGCCTCGTGTATCTCGGCCCCGGCGCATCGGCGCACGAGCCCGAGGACTTCCTGGCGCGCGACCGTTATGACGCATCGCCCAGCATGGCGGTGTCGATACAGCGTGCCCTAGCCTTGAATGGCCTCACCGCCAGCGATCTCGACTTGGTCGAGCTGTACAGCTGCTTTCCCTGCGTGCCCAAGATGGCGCGGCGGCTGCTGCCCTGGCCGCTGGAGCGGCGCCACAGCGTCTACGGCGGACTGACCTTCGGCGGTGGCCCGATCGCCAACTGCATGACGCACGCGGTGGCCACGATGACGCGGATGCTGCGCACTGCCGGCCGCCACGGGCTGATCTTCGCCAATGGCGGCTATGCCACGCACAACCACACGCTCGTGCTGACGCGCGAGCCGGTGCCCGCGGGCAGCTTTCCGCAGCGCCACGACCACCAGGCCGAGGCGGATGCGCTGCGCGGTCCGGTGCCGGCCTTGATCGAGGGCTACACCGGCCCAGGGGTGGTGGAGACCTACATGCTGCCCTACGACCGCGCCGGGCAGGCGCGGCTTTCCACCGTCATCGCCCGCACGCCGAACGGCCAGCGCTTTCTTTGCCGGGTGCCGCCCACCGACGGCGCGACCCTGGAGGCACTGACTTCGGGCGAGTTTGAGCCGGTCGGCCGCCGCGGCGTGGCCTCGGACGGCGCCGACGGGACCGTGAACTGGCGCTTTTTAGCATCGCAGGACCATTGAATGAGCACACCGTACCCGCACCTTCTGCAACCGCTCGATCTCGGCTTCACCACCCTGGCCAACCGCTCGCTCATGGGGTCCATGCACGTCGGGCTGGAGCCGGTGGAGCACGGCTTCGAGCGCCTGGCGGCGTTCTATGCCGAACGCGCGCGCGGCGGGGTCGGGCTGATCGTCACCGGCGGCGTGGCGGTCAACGACGAAGCGAAACCGTTCGCGCACGGCCCCATGCTGACCTCGGCCGCGGAAGTGGCGAATCACCGCCTCGTCACCGATGCCGTGCACGCCGCCGGCGGCAAGATCGCCAGGCCCCCAGCGCCATCAAGTCGCCGACCTGGCCGCATGTGCCGCGCGAGATGACGGCCGACGACATCGAGCGCACCCTGGCCGACTTCGTCACCTGTGCCGTGCTGGCGCGCGAGGCCGGCTACGACGGCGTCGAGATCATGGGCTCCGAGGGCTACCTGATCAACCAGTTCCTCGCCCCGCGCACCAACCAGCGCAGCGACGACTGGGGCGGCTCGTTTGCCAGGCGCATGCGCTTCGCGGTCGAGGTGGTGCGGCGCACGCGCGCGGCGGTCGGCACCGACTTCATCATCGTCTACCGCCTGTCGATGCTGGAGCTGGTCGACGGCGGATCGAGCGCGAGCGAGGGCGTCGAGCTGGCCGTGGCGATCGAAGCCGCGGGCGCCAGCATCATCAACGTCGGGGTCGGCTGGCACGAGGCGCGTGTGCCGACCATCGCGACGCTCGTGCCGCGCGCGGGCTGGGCCTGGGTGGCCCGTTTGCTCAAGGGCAAGGTCTCGGTGCCCATCGTCGCCAGCAACCGCATCAACACGCCGGAGGTGGCCGAGCGCCTGCTCGCCGAGGGAAGCTGCGACATGGTGTCGATGGCGCGCCCGCTGCTCGCCGATCCGCACTTCATACGCAAGGCCGAGCGCGGCGAGGCCGACACCATCAACACTTGCATCGCCTGCAACCAGGCCTGCCTGGACCACGGTTTCAAGCAGATCGTCGCGTCGTGCCTGGTCAATCCCATGGCGTGCCACGAAACCGAGCTGCGCATCGAACCGGCCGCGCGGCGCAAGCGCATCGCCGTGGTCGGCGCCGGACCGGCCGGTCTGGCGGCGGCGACCACGGCCGCCGAGCGCGGACACGAGGT
>VBDL01000008.1 GCA_005884255.1 Betaproteobacteria bacterium
GGCGATCACCGCGCGCACCGCGCCGCCACCGAGCGCGTAGGGCAGCAGGTGCTCCTGCATGTAGCGCCGGCCCTGGCGCGGGTAATCGACCCAGCCCTCCCAGCGGATCGCCTCGCCGCCGAACAGGCGCTCGGCCACCGGCAGGTAGCTCCGGTAGATGTCGTCGCCGAGCAGCTCGGCAATGTTGTGGCCGAGCGCCTGCTCGGCGCTAACGCCATAGAAGGCGAGAAATTCCTGGTTGACGTAGAGGTAGCGGTGATCGGGCCCGACCACCACCACGCGCCCGGGGATGTGGTCGAGCAGCGCGCGCAGCATCGCCGGGTCGGCCGGCGGCAGCGCGGATGCGTCGCCCGCTCCCGCGGCGGCAATGCCGACGTAGTCGCGCTCGGCCCGGGTCATGCTGTCCCTCCCGAGAGTGGCGGCACGAACACATAGCCGACGTTGCGCACCGTCTTGATGACCTCCGGCTTGTCCGGGTTGCGCTCGATCTTGCGGCGCAGGCGCATCACGCGCAGATCGATCGAGCGGTCGAACACGTCCCAGCCGCGGTTGTGCGCCTGCTCCATGATCTGGTCCCGGTTCAGCGGTCGGTTGGGATGGCGGCCGAACAGCGCCAGCAGGTCGAACTCGGCCGCGGTGATCGCGATCTCGCTGCCGTCGGCGGCGAGCAGGCGCCGCTCGACGAGGTCGAGCTGGCAGTCGCCGAAGGCGATGCGCTGCGCGAGCGCTGCGACCGGCACCGCCGCGGGCACCATCGTGCGGCGCAACACCGCACGCACCCGCGCCAGCAGCTCGCGCAGGTCGAAGGGCTTGGCCAGATAGTCGTCGGCGCCGAGTTCCAGGCCGACGATGCGGTCCACCGTCTCGCCGGCCGTCGTCAGCATGACCAGCGACACGCCCGCGTGGTGCTCACGCAGCCAGCGCGCCAGCGACAGGCCGTTCTCGCCGGGCATGTGGATGTCGAGGATGGCCAGCCGTGGCGTGCGCTCGGCCACCAGCACGCGGGCTTGGCGCCCGTCGGCCGCGGCACGCACCGCGAAGCCCTGGCGCTCGAAGTACTCGCCGAGCAACGCGCGCAGCTCCGGCTCGTCATCGACGACGAGCAGCGTCGGCTTGACATCGTCTTCGCTCATCGAGGGCCCCGCTGGCTCGCCTTCTGATCGGGCGAGTGCGAGGCATTGTTCCACAGCGCCGGCCGTGCTCGACGACGGCGCGGCGCATAGCGAACGGCTCAGGCTTGCCGGCGGCGGCGCGCGACGAAGCCGACGGCGGCCAGGCCGGCGAGCATCAGCGCATAGGTCTGCGGCTCGGGAACCGCGGGAATGGTCAGCGACAGCAGGTTGCCGGTGGGCTTGTCCTGCGTGAGGCTCTCGAGGAACTGCACCTTCAGGTGCGGCGCATCGAAATTCAGCCCGGTGCCGGTGAAGTCGATGGTGAAGCTCATCGAGTTGCTCAGGCTCATCGCCGGCGCACTGAAGAAGCAGGCGCCCGGCGTGCCACCGGTGGTGCAGCCCAGGCCGTTGGCGGCCAGGCCGTGATCCACGTCGGAGGTCCAGCCGGTGAGCGTGGCGCCGGTCACGTTGCCGATGTCCTTGATCTCGAAGGCCTGCAGGTACTGGATGCCAGTCCAGTCGCCGTTGGCGGCGAGCGCGTTGCTGATCGTCAGCTGCAGCGTGTCGGCGTCGATGGCTTGCGTATCGAAGGTCACGCCCTGGAAGGTCAGCGAATTGGCGTGCGCCGAGGTCGCGGCGAGCGACACGGCCAGCAGGCCGGCGGCAGCGAGGGAGCGGGTCAGGGTCATGAGGCCTCCATGGGAAAGTTTGTTGGACGCGGCATCGTCGGGCTCCGCCGTTTCAGCCCGCCTTCAGCGCCGGCGCGCGGCTGTTTCATTTGTTGCCGCGGCCCGGGCACGCGATGTGCATGGAACCTTTCGGCAGCGACCCGCAACTGAGGGTCAATCGGGCCTTGTTTGGCGCTTGACCGGCGGCTCGTTCTGCTTGAATGATTCAGGCGCAGTACCGCCGTCGGAGGTTGTGATGAGTGCATCGACCGATCTGGTTCCCGTGATCCGGGCTCAGGGGGGTGGCGCGCACATCCCGATCGCCAACATGCGCAGCGTCTACCGGCTCGACGAGGTCGAGCGGCGCCTGACCAAGCTGCCGGCCAAGGAGCATGAGAACCTGCGTGCCACCTACGAGCGCATGCTCGAGAAGGGCGCCGAGCGCTTCCAGGTCAAGCCCTCGGGGCTGCCGGCGATGGAGCACCTGTACGAGGAGCTGCCCAACTTCCACACCGTGCTCGACGACGTGAAGCGCCAGCTGGCGCTGTGCCAGGACAGCCGCGACGCGCTGGAGATCACGCCGATGCTGCTGCTCGGCGCACCGGGCGTGGGCAAGACGCATTTCGCGCGCGAGATCGCGCACTTGCTGGGTACCGGGCTCGGCTTCATCTCGATGAGCTCGCTCACCGCGGGCTGGGTGCTCTCCGGCGCGTCCAGCCAATGGAAGGGCGCGCGGCCGGGCAAGGTGTTCGAGACGCTGGTCGACGGCCAGTACGCCAACCCGGTGATGGTGGTCGACGAGATCGACAAGGCCCGCGGCGAGCACGCCTACGATCCGATGGGCGCGCTGTACAGCCTGCTCGAGCACGAGACCGCCGGCTGCTTCACCGACGAGTTCGCCGAGGTGGCGATCGACGCCAGCCAGGTGATCTGGGTGGCCACGGCGAACGACGAGCGCGCGATCCCCGAGCCCATCCTCAACCGCATGAATGTCTACGAGGTGCTCACGCCCGACCGCGACGCGGCACGCTCGATCGCGCGGCGCCTGTACCAGAGCATCCGCGGCGAGCACGACTGGGGTCGCCGCTTCGAGCCCGAGCCGCGCGACGACGTGCTCGAGGCGATGAGCGAGCTCGCCCCGCGCGAGATGCGCCGCGGCTGGATGACAGCCTTCGGCAACGCCAAGCTGGACCGTCGCGAGGTCATCGAGCCGCGCGACCTGCCGGCGCCGTCAGCGAAGAAGTCGGCGATCGGGTTCGTGCACTAGGCACAAGGAAAGGGTCATTCCCCCACGCCGGCGAAGTTGCGCAGACCTTCCAGGTCGAGCACCGTCATCCCGCGCGGCTCGATGCGGATCAAGCCACTCGCCTGCAAGGTGCGCAGCGCGACGTTGACGCGCTGGCGCGACAGGCCTGACAGCAGCGCGATCTCCTGCTGGCGCAGGTCGACGAAGGCGCGCGGTTCCGGGTAGAGATCGGCGTTGAACAAGGTGGCCAGGCAGCGCGCGACGCGCGCGTCGGTGGACAGCAGGCGGTCGTACTCGAGCATGCCGATGAACAGGCTCAAGCGCGCGTTCATCAGGTGGTGCAGGTGGTGGTTGAACGGCAGGCTGTTCGCGCGCAGCCACTCGAAGGTGGCGTGCGGCACCAGCACCAGCCGCGACGGGCGCAGCGCCACCACGTCGTAGCGCCGCGGCTCGCGCTTGAGCAGCGAGCCCTCGCCGTACCAGCCGCCGGCGTTGATGCCGGTCAGCGTCGACACCTTGCCGTCGGCCGAGGTCACCGACATCTTCAGCAGCCCTTCGATGACACCGGTCCAGTGCTCGACGCGCTGGCCCATGCGCGCCGCGAAGCCGCCGGCCGGCACCTGGCGCTCGAAGGATTCGGAGATCACACGGTCGAGCTCCGCCGGCGTCAGCGTGCGCCCCCAGGTGGAGGTCGCGAGCATCTCGGGCAGCGTGGTCATCGACGGGTCGGACACGCGGCCATTCTAGGGACCGGTCCCCACGCTTACCTGACGAAGCGGCCCCCTCGTCCGATGAGAGTCAGCTCGATGAAGCGCGACGCGTTGCGCCCGGGCTTGTCGAAGCTCACGTCGAAGCCGCCCAGGTCCAGGCGCTTGACCGACCAGGTCGATTCGATGAAGGCCGAGCGCTTGACGTCGCGGCCCAGGCGCCTGAGCGCATCGATGAACACGCGCGCATTGATGTAGCCCTCGAGCGCCAGGTGCGACGGCGCCAAGGTCACGCCCGAGGCCTGCCATGCGGCGAGGAAGTCGCGCACCACCGGCACCATGGAGTTCGACGGCAGTGGCACCACCTGCGTCACTGCGATGCCATAGGCGTCGTCGCCCAGCGCATTGAGCGTCGCGGCCGAGCCCATCACCGACAGTGCATACAGCGGTAACCCGCGCCGCAACGAGCGCATGCTCTTGACGAAGTCGATGGTCGGCTTGCCGGCCAGGCCGATCAGCACCGCTTCGGGCTCGGAGGCGGCGATGCGCTGCGCGGCGTCTCGCGCGTTGGCGCCGCTGTTCTCCACCGACGCCGTCGACACCGCGCGCAGGCCGTATTTCGCGATCGCCGCATCGGCCGCCTGCGCGACCTCCTTGCCGAAGGAGTTGTTCTGGTGGACCACCGCGATGCGCTTCAGGCCGATGGTCGCCAGGTGCTGGACCAGGCGCTCGGTCTCCTCGGGATAGCTGGCGCGCACGTTGAACACATTGCGCATGTCGGTCGGCCGCGCCGAGGTGGCGCCGGTCAGCGGCGCGAAGCACGGCACATCGGTGTTGCGGATCAGCGGCAGCAGCGCCTCGATCATCGGCGTGCCCATGCAGCCGAACAGGCCGAACAAGCCGGGGTCGGCGAGGAAGCCACGCAGGTTCTCTTGCGAGCGCTTGACGTCGTAGCCGTCGTCGCGCACCACGAGCTCGATGCGCCGGCCGTTGACGCCGCCGCGCGCATTCGCCGCGGCGAATCCCGCCTGCGCGCCCTGGCTCATCGCCTTGCCGAGCTCGCCCAGCGGCCCCGTCAGTGCCACCGACTGGCCCAGGCGCACGGTGTCGTCGGGCTGCGCCAGCAGGCACGGCGCGAACATCGCCGAGCCCAGGCCGGCGGCGTGTCCCAGCCACTGGCGACGAGAGATGGAACGATCGCTGCGATGCGTTATGGTCGACTCCTCGCGTGGGGGAAACGGCTCCACGGGCGCGCATCGTAGGAATGGCTCCCGGCGCGAGCTGTCGTCGCGACGACAGCGCAGGCCCGTGATTACCCGCGCATCACGAGCGGATAGCGCTGCCCCGTGCCGCAGCTCACGCCGCGCCGGCCCGTATCATTCGCCGCATGCCCGCCACCCTCGCCGGCCAGCTGGTCGTTGCCATCTCCTCGCGCGCGCTGTTCGATTTCGAAGAAGAGAACCAGGTCTTCGAAGCCAGCGACGACCGCGCCTACATGCAGCTGCAGCTGCAGCGCCTCGATCGCCCGGCGCGGCCGGGCGTCGCCTTCTCGCTGGTGCACAAGCTGCTCGCCTTCAACCAGCCGGACGCGCCTCGCGTGGAGGTGGTGATCCTGTCGCGCAACGATCCCGTCTCGGGCATGCGCGTGTTCCGCTCGGCGCGCCACTTCGAGCTGCCGGTGCAGCGCGGCGTGTTCACGCGCGGGCAGTCGCCGTGGCGCTACCTGCGGCCGCTGCACGCCAACCTGTTCCTCTCCACCAACGAGGCCGACGTGCGCTCGGCGCTGGAGGCCGGCGTGCCCGCGGCGCGCGTGTTCCCGCATTCGGCGCGCGCGTCTGATGCGCATCCGAACGAGGTGCGCATCGCCTTCGACGGCGACGCGGTACTGTTTTCCGACGAGGCCGAGCAGGTGTTCCAGAGCGATGGGCTCGACGCCTTCCAGCGCCACGAGGCCGATCGCGCCGCACGGCCGCTGGCTGCCGGCCCGTTCAAGCCGCTGCTCGAGGCGCTGCACCGCCTGCAGCAGGCGAGCACGGAGCAAATGCGCATCCGCACCGCGCTCGTCACCGCGCGCAGCGCACCGGCGCACGAGCGCGCGATCCGCACGCTGATGGACTGGCACATCGAGGTCGACGAGGCGATGTTCCTCGGCGGCCTGGCCAAGGGCGAGTTCCTGCGCGAGTTCGAGCCGGACTTCTTCTTCGACGACCAGACGCGCCACGTCGAGAGCGCGGCCAATCACGTGCCGGCCGGCCACGTGGCGGCCGGCATCGCCAACGTCTGAGTAGGGTGGGCTTCAGCCCACCGAGCGGTGCGCAAGACGGAACGGTGGGCTGAAGCCCACCCTACGGGAATCACGCGTGAAAGCGGCGCAGCCGCTCCAGGTCGAGCACGCGCACGCCGCCGTATTCGACGCGGATCACGCCGGCCTTGTGCATCGCGCGCAGCGCCTCGTTGACGCGCTGGCGTGACAGGCCCACGAGGTAGGCCAGCTCCTGCTGCGTGATGCGCAGCACCTCGCCGACGCCCGGGTACAGCACCGGGTGGAACAGCGCCGCCAGGCTGCGCGCCACGCGCTCATCGGGGCTGGTGAGCCGATCGATCTCGCGCGCGGCGATGAACTGGCCCAGGCGCTCGTTGAGCTGGTGCATCACGAAACCGTTGAAGCCGATGCTACGCTTGAGCAGGCCGTGAAAGGTGTCGACGCTGATGCCGGCGACCACGCTGCGCCGCAACGCCTGGATGTTGTAGCGATAGGTCTCGTTCTTCATCACCGTGCCCTCGCCGAACCAGCCGCCCGGCGGCACGCCGGTGAAGGTCATCGGCAGGCCGTCGGCCGAATCGTTGCTCATCTTCAGCAGGCCATCGACGACGCCGAACCAGTAGGTGGCCGGCCGGCCGACGCGGCAGACGAGCTCGCCGACGTCCACGTCGACCACGCGCAGGTCGGCGATCGCATAGGCCCGCTCGTCGGGCTGCAGGCAGCGCAGCCACGGAATGCCGTCGAGCTCGGCGGCGCGCGGGCCGCGCGAACGCGCGCGCAAAGCGCTGGCGGCGGGCGATGTCAGGTCGTACATTGAACAGCTTGCGGGTTTGCCCGGGGAGGACTGTCCCCAGGATTGTCGGCAGAACGACAACACGGCGTCAAACTGCTCTCTAGCATGTGATCCATGACGACCACCTTTCCCCGCTTGTTGCTCGACCACGCGGCGCAGCGCCCGGGTGCTGCCGCACTGCGCGAGAAGGAATACGGCATCTGGCAGACGCTCACCTGGGGCCGGCTCGCCGAGCTGGTGCGCCACCTCGCCTGCGGGCTGGCGGCGGCGGGCCTGCAGCGCGGGCAGCACCTGGTGGTGATCGGCGAGAACCGGCCGCGGCTGTATGCGTCGATGCTCGCCGCGCAGTCGCTCGGTGCGATTCCGGTGCCGCTGTACCAGGATGCGGCGGCCGCCGAGTTCGCCTTCCCGCTGAACAACGCGGAGATCGCCTTCGCGGTCGTCGAAGACCAGGAGCAGGTCGACAAGCTGGTCGAGATTCGCGAGCAATGCCCGCGGCTCGCGCACATCTGGTACGACGATCCGCGCGGCCTGCGCAACTACAACGAGCCCGGCGTCGCATCGCTCGACGCGCTGATCGCCGCCGGCCGCGAGCGCGCTAAAGAAGAGCCCGGCTTCTTCGACAAAGCGGTGCAGCGCACGCAAGCCGACGACGTGGCCGCGATGTTCTTCACCTCCGGCACCACCGGCAACCCGAAGGGCGTGGTGCACACGCATGCCACGCTGATCGATCGCGCGCAGGCCGGCGCTCGCTTCGACAAGCTCACGCACGACGAAGAAGTGCTCGCCTATCTGCCGCCGGCATGGATCGGGCAGAACATCTTCAGCTACGCACAGTGGCTGGCCTGCGGCTACGTGGTTAACTGCCCCGAGTCGGCGAGCACGGTGATGATCGACATGAAGGAGATCGGGCCCAGCTACTACTTCGCGCCGCCGCGCATCTTCGAAGGGCTGCTGACCAGCGTGATGATCCGCATGGAAGACGCCGGCAGCGTGAAGCGCTGGCTGTTCCATCGCTGCATGGCGCTGGCCAAGCGCGTGGGCCCCGCCATCATGGACGGCAAGCCCGTGTCCTTCGGCGATCGCGCCGCCTACGCCCTGGGCAATTTCTTC
>VBDL01000009.1 GCA_005884255.1 Betaproteobacteria bacterium
GTCAAGCGCGGCAGCGGGTACGACCAGGCGCTGATGGGCTTCTCGGTCGCCGGCTACTCGATGCCGATCTTCTGGTGGGGCTTGCTGCTCATCATGTTCGTCGGCGAGCGCTGGGGCTTGACGCCGGTGTCGGGCCGCATCGACCTGATCCAGTACTACTTCGAGCCGGTGACCGGCTTCATGACGATCGACGCTTGGCTGTCGGGCCAGCCCGGGGCGCTGAAGGACGCGCTGCGCCACCTGATCCTGCCGGCCATCGTGCTCGGCACGATCCCGCTGGCGGTGATCGCTCGCATGACGCGCTCGGCGATGCTCGAAGTGCTGAGTGAAGACTATGTGCGCACCGCGCGGGCCAAGGGCTTGAGTGCATGGCGCGTGGTCGGTCTGCATGCGCTGCGCAATGCGCTGATCCCGGTGGTCACGGTGATCGGCCTGCAGGTCGGCACCTTGATGGCCGGCGCGGTGCTCACCGAAACGATCTTCTCGTGGCCGGGCGTCGGCAAGTGGCTGATCGAATCGATCTCGCGGCGCGACTACCCGGCGCTGCAAGGGGGCGTGATGCTGGTGTCCACGCTCGTGATCCTCGTCAACCTGGGCGTCGACGTGCTGTACGGCGTCATCAACCCCCGTATTCGCCATGGCTGAGATCGCAGTGCGTTTGCCCGAAAGCGGCGTGCCGCCATCGCCGGCCGGCGCCTTCTGGGCGGCCTTCAAGGAGAACCGCGGCGCGGTGATCGGGCTCGCGGTCGTCGTGTTCATCGCGCTGCTCGCGATCTTTGCCGAATGGGTCGCGCCGTATGCGCCGAACGAGCAGTTCCGCGATGCGGTGAAGGCGCCACCGGTCTGGGCCGACGGCGGCTCGTGGCGCTTCCTGCTGGGCACCGACAGCCTCGGGCGCGACATGCTGTCGCGCCTGATCTTCGGTGCACGCATCTCGCTGTTCATCGGGCTGTCGGTGATGAGCGTCTCCTTTGTCATCGGCGTGCTGCTGGGCCTGGCCAGCGCGTCGCTCGGCAACGTGGTCGATGTGGTCGTCACGCGGCTGATGGACCTGATCATGGCGGTGCCGAGCCTGGTGCTCGCGATCCTCGTCGTCGCCGTGCTGGGGCCGAGCCTCACCAACACCATCGTCGCGGTGACCATCGTCTATCTGCCACGCTACGTGCGGCTGGTGCGCGCATCGGCGCTCGCCGAGCTCGGCAAGGACTACGTCATCGCGGCCAAGGTGGCCGGCGTCCGCGGCTGGCGGCTGATGTTCACCACGGTGCTGCCCAACTGCCTGGCGCCGCTGATCGTGCAGGCGGCGCTCGGCGTGTCCGACGCCATCCTCGAGGCTGCGGCGCTCGGCTTCCTCGGCCTGGGTGCGCAGCCGCCGATCGCCGAGTGGGGCACGATGCTCGCCGACGCGCGCGAGTTCATCCGCTCGAATCCGTGGCTGGTGACGCTGCCGGGCCTCGCGATCCTCATCACCGTGGTGTCGATCAATCTCGCGGGTGACGGGCTGCGCGATGCGCTCGATCCGAAGATGAGGCGTTCGTGATGCCGGCTCCTTTGCTTGAAATCCGCGGGCTGCGAGTGTCGTTCGCGACGCGCGGCGGCGAGTTCGTTGCGGTGGACGGCATCGACCTCAACGTCGCTGCCAACGAGACGCTGGCCATCGTCGGCGAATCGGGCTCGGGCAAATCGGTGGCGATGCTGGCCATCATGGGCCTGCTGCCATGGACGGCAACGGTGAGCGCCGAGCGCATGAGCTTCGACGGCCACGACCTGCGCACGCTGACGAAGAAGCAGCGCCGCGCCATCATCGGCCGCGACATCACGATGATCTTCCAGGAGCCGATCTCGTCGCTGAACCCGTGCTTCACGGTCGGCTACCAGGTCGGCGAGACGCTCGGTGCGCACCTGAAGCTCGACCGCAAGCAGCGCCGTGCGCGCGTCATCGAGCTGCTCGAGCAGGTCGGCATCCCCGACCCGGCACGGCGCGTCAGTGCCTTCCCGCACCAGCTGTCCGGCGGCATGTGCCAGCGCGTGATGATCGCGATGGCGCTCGCCTGCCATCCGAAGCTGCTGATTGCCGACGAGCCGACCACCGCGCTGGACGTGACGATCCAGGCGCAGATCCTCGACCTGCTGCTGCGCCTGAAGCGCGAGACCGGCATGGGCCTGGTGCTGATCACGCACGACCTCGGGCTGGTGGCCGAGAGCGCCGACCGCGTGGTCGTGCAATACGCCGGCCAGCAGGTCGAGACCGATGCGACGCGCGAGCTGTTCGCCGACCCGCATCATCCGTACACCGCGGCACTGCTGCGTGCCTTGCCCGAGCGGGCCACCGTGCAACGGCTCGATGCCATTCCCGGCGTAGTGCCGGGGCAGTTCGATCGGCCGCAAGGGTGCCTGTTCTCGCCGCGCTGCCAGCATGTGTTCGCGCGCTGCCACGTCGAGGCGCCGGTGCATGCCGGGCCCGAACTCGGCCGCGCGCTGTGCCACACGCCGCTGCTGCATGGCGTGCCGCAGCCGGAAGAGCCCGGTAGGGTGGGCTTCAGCCCACCGGCCTCCGCGCCGCACGACGAACGCGTGGGCTGAAGCCCACCCTACGCAATGCAAGAACCCATCCTCGAAGCCCACGACCTGCGGCGCGAATACACGGTCAAGCGTGGCCTGTTCGCGGCGCCCGGGACCGTGAAGGCGCTCAACGGCGTGTCGTTCGTGCTGGAGGCGGGCAAGACGCTGGCGGTGGTCGGCGAATCCGGCTGCGGCAAGTCCACCTTGGCGCGGCTGCTGACGATGATCGAGCCGCCGACGTCGGGGCGGCTGGTGCTCGATGGCATCGACGTCGCCGCAGCCGATGCCGCGCAGCGCCGCCAGTTGCGTCGCGACATCCAGATCGTGTTCCAGAATCCGTATGGCTCGCTCAACCCGCGGCAGACCATCGGCCGCGCGCTGGAGGAGCCGCTGCGCGTGAACACGCAGATGACTGCGGCCGAGCGCGACGCGGCCGTGCGCGAGATGATGGCCAAGGTCGGCCTGCGCCCGGAGTTTCACGGCCGCTACCCGCACATGTTCTCCGGCGGCCAGCGCCAGCGCATCGCGATTGCGCGCGCGCTGATGCTGCGGCCCAAGGTGCTGGTGCTCGACGAGCCGGTGTCGGCGCTCGATGTGTCGATCCGCGCGCAGGTGCTCAATCTGCTGGTGGACCTTCAGCGCGAGTTCGGCCTCGCCTATGTGTTCATCTCGCACGATCTGTCGGTGGTGCGCCATGTGGCCGACGACGTGCTGGTGATGTACCTCGGCCGCGTCGTCGAGCTGGCGTCGCGCGACGAGCTGTTCGCCAACCCGCAGCATCCGTACACGCGGGCGCTGCTGTCGGCCACGCCGGTGGCCGACCCCGACGCCAAGCGCGAGCGCATCATCCTGAAGGGCGAGTTGCCGTCGCCGTTCGCGCCGCCTTCGGGCTGCCCGTTCCACCCGCGCTGCCCGCTGGCCATGCCGGTGTGCCGCGGCGAGATGCCCCGGCTGGAAGGCGAGGCGGCGCACCAGACCGCCTGCTACGCGGTGGAGGCGGCGGCAGCGCTCGCTGATTGAAACTCGCTCTTGAAACCGCCGGCGTGGCCTCAAAATGCGGCCTCGCCGGCGGCGTGGTGCCGCCTGAGCCCGCAAGACCATCATGGACAAGCAGACCCTTTCCTTCCAAGCCGAGGTGCAGCAGATCCTGCACCTGGTCACCCATTCGCTGTACTCGAACAAGGAGATCTTCCTGCGCGAGCTGGTCTCCAACGCCTCCGACGCCTGCGACAAGCTGCGCTTCGAGGCGCTGAACCACGGTGAGCTGTACGAGGATGCGCCGAACCTCGAGGTGCGCGTGTTCTTCGACACCGAGGCCAAGACCATCACCATCCGCGACAACGGCATCGGCATGAGCGCCGACGAAGCGGTGTCGCACCTCGGCACCATCGCCAAGAGCGGCACGCGCGAGTTCATGGCGCGGCTGCAGGGCGAGCAGAAGAAGGATGCCAACCTGATCGGCCAGTTCGGCGTCGGCTTCTACTCGGGCTTCATCGTGGCCGACCGCATCACGGTGGAATCGCGCCGCGCGGGGCTCAAGCCTGAAGAGGGGGTGCGCTGGGCGAGCGACGGCAGCGGGCAGTTCGAGGTGGAGTCGATCACGCGCGCCGCGCGCGGCACCGATGTAATCCTGCACCTGCGCGACGGCGAGGAGGACTTCCTCAAGACCTGGAAGCTCAAGTCCATCATCGCCAAGTACTCCGACCATATCTCGCTGCCCATCCTGATGCGCAAGGAGCAGTGGGAGCCCGAGAAGTCGGAATCCGTGCTCACCGACGAGTGGGAGACCGTCAACAAGGCCGCCGCGCTGTGGACGCGCGCGAAGAGCGATGTCACCGACAGCGAATACCAGGAGTTCTACAAGCAGATCAGCTACGACGCCGACCCGCCGCTGGCCTACACGCACAACCGCGTGGAGGGGCGCACCGAGTACACGCAGCTGCTGTACATCCCGGCGAAGGCGCCGTTCGATTTGTGGAACCGCGACAAGCGCGGCGGCGTGAAGCTCTACGTCAAGCGCGTCTTCATCATGGACGACGCCGAGGCGCTGATGCCGGTGTACCTGCGCTTCGTCAAGGGCGTGATCGACTCGGCTGATCTGCCGCTGAACGTGTCGCGTGAGCTGCTGCAGGAAAGCCGCGACGTGAAGGCGATCCGAGAAGGCTCGACCAAGCGCGTGCTGGCGATGCTGGAAGACCTGGCCGAGAACCAGAAGGAGAAGTACGTCGCGTTCTGGAAGGACTTCGGTGCGGTGCTGAAGGAAGGCATCGGCGAGGACCACGCCAACCAGGAGCGCCTGGCCAAGCTGCTGCGCTTCGCGTCGACGCAGGCCGATGAGGGCGTGTCGTTTGCCGATTACGTGTCGCGCATGAAGGAAGGCCAGGAGGCCATCTACTACATCACCGCCGACACGCTGGCGGCGGCCAAGAGCAGCCCGCAGCTGGAGATCTTCCGCAAGAAGGGCCTGGAGGTGCTGCTGCTGGCCGACCGCGTCGACGAGTGGATGCTCAGCCATCTCTACGAGTTCGACGGGCACGCGCTGCAGAACGTTGCCAAGGGCGCGATCGATCTCGGCAAGCTGCAGGACGAGGAAGAGAAGAAGAAGGCCGAGGAAACCGCCACCACCTTCAAGCCGGTGCTCGATCGGCTGAAGGAGGCGCTGAAGGATCGTGCGAAGGACGTGCGCGTGACGACACGGCTGGTCGATTCACCGGCCTGCATCGTCGTCGAGGAAGGCGACATGAGCGCGCACCTGGCGCGGCTGCTCAAGCAGGCCGGCCAGCAGGCGCCGAAGACGCTGCCCATCCTCGAGGTAAACGCCGAGCATGCGCTGGTGAAGCGGCTGGAGAGCGATGCGCGCTTCGACGACTTGGCGCACATCCTGTTCGACCAGGCCTGGCTCGCTGAGGGCGGCCAGCTCGACGACCCGGCCGCCTATGTGCAGCGTGTGACGCGACTGCTCAGCTGACGCGCTGGCGGCGCCGTCGCGCGAGCAGCCCGACGGCGCCGAGGCCCGCGAGCATCAGCGCGGCGGGGTGCGGTTCGGGCACTGCTGCCGCCGCGAAGTTCAGACCCACGACCATATCGTCGTAGTCGTGATCGCCCTTGTAGCCGTCGTTGAAACCCAGGACGATATCGAAGGTCTTGCTCTTGCCGCCTACCGTCGCCTTGACGATCTCGCACATGTCGGTGAAACCGCAGGTCGACGGATGCACGGTCGACACGCCCACGCCGAGCACAGCGTAGCTGGCGTATGTGCTGGGCGTCGTGCCGTTGGCAACCACATTGCCGGTGACCCAGTCCTTGAACGCGAAACTCAGCGGCGCGTCGCCCGAGCCGGTGATGGGCACCGCCAGTGTGTTGCCGACCGCGATGCTGGAGGACATCGACAGCGCGCCCATGTTGAACGTCATCGTGTTCGGGCCGGCGTCCTCCCTGCCGAGGAAGGTGACGGTCAGCGTGCCGGGCCCGTTCGCGATGATCAGCGAATCGAACCATCCCCTGTCGGCGAGGCCGGTCGCCGCGAACGGCGCGCCGTCGTAGCCGGCAACGGTGACGAGCTTGTTGGCAACCCAGTCCAGTTCCGCGTGGCCCGTTCCACTGAGGCATCCGACGACGGATGCGATGAGCATCTTGCGCATGTTGACCTCCCGTTGACGCGTGCGATACGGCGCTCGCGTGTGGCGTCAACTTAGGCGTTGCTGCAGAGCAGCGTCACCCCCTAGTCGCGGGTTCTTTGCAACGCATGGTGAGCGCTGCTCACAGCTGCAACACGGGCTCGCTCATCGCTTCGAGTTGTTCACGCAAATGGGCCGTCTGCTGCGACCAGTAGGCCGCACTGCCGAACCAGGGGAAGGCCGCCGGGAAGGCGGGGTCGGTCCAGCGTTCGGCGATCCATGCGCTGTGATGGATCATGCGCAGCGTGCGCAGCGGCTCGATCAGCACGAGTTCGCGCTCATCGAACCGCATGAACTGGCGATAGCCGGCGAGCAACTCGCGAAGCTGCGCGGCGCGCGCCGAGGCATCGCCGGACAGCAGCATCCACAGATCCTGCATGGCCGGGCCGGTACAGGCGTCGTCGAGGTCGACGACGTGCGGACCTTCGTCTCTCCATAGGACGTTGCCCGGATGGCAGTCGCCGTGCAGCCGCAGCGTGCGCAGTGGCGCGGCTCCGTCGAAGCGCTGCTGCGCGAACGCCAACGCGGCATCGCAGGCGCTCTGCCAGGCGGGCAGCTGAGCCGGGGGGACCAGCTCGCGTTCGAGCAGCAGGTCGCGCGCGGCCACGCCGAAGCTGGTTGGATCGAGTCGGCGGCGATGCGCGAAGGGCTGCATCGCGCCAACCTCGTGCACACGGCCGATGAAGCGGCCGAGCCAGCGCAGCGTGTCGGTGTCATCGAGCTCCGGTGCGCGGCCCGCACGACGCTCGCTGACCGAGAAGCGGTGGCGGTGACCCTCGATGCTGGCTTCGGCCAACGTCTGCGGACCGCCGGGGGTGGTGTCGAGCGGCATCGGCGGCACCACGGGGATCTCTCGCGCCGCGAGTTCGAGCGCGAAGGCATGCTCTTCGAGGATTTGCGCATCGCTCCAGCGTCCGGGCCGATAGAACTTGGCGACAACGACGCGTCCGTCTTCGAGAAACACCTGGAAGACGCGGTTCTCGTAGGAATTGAGCTGCAGCAGGCGGCCGTCGCCGCGCAGGCCGACGGCGTCGAGCGCTTCGAGGACCGCGGGCGGCGTCAGGTGGGCGTAGCCGTCGGCTGGAAGGAGGTGCATGTGCACATCCTACCCACGCGTTCGACTGGACCTCAGTGTCGGGTACCCGCCCCGTAGCGCGGCGTGTCGACCACGACGCCGGCGACGTCTTCGTCGCTGCCGCCGGCCAGCGGATCACATTCGCTGGCGGTCTGGCTGTCGATGCGGCTGTCGGGGGCGAAGAACGAGTCCTGGAAGAAGCTCGAGTCCTGCCACAGTGCGTTGCGCTCCTTGCGGCGTGGCGCGGCCGACGCATTGCTGTTCTGCGGCTGGCGATGCACGGGCCGCACCGGTGCGGGCTGCGGCCCGCGTGCGCCGGAATTGCTATGCGGCACCAGCAGCTGCAGCTCGGGCACCGTGGGCAGGTGGTCGACGGGGCAGCGCAGGTAGCGCACGCGGCAGGCGCCGAGAACGGATTGCTTGATCTGCAGCACGCGGCGCGAGTTGCCGCGATCGGTATCCAGATCGATGGCCGCTAGCACGCGGCCGTTGGCGCTGCAGATCGCGAAGGTCACGTGGATCGAGCCGAGCAGCTCGTACCAGTAGCGCACCTCCTGCGCATCGGTGGGCTGGCAAAAGCGCACCAGCGGCAGCTTGGACAGCACGATGTGATGCGGCAGCGCTTCACGCAGCTGGCGGTATACACGGCGCTCGTCGGTGCTGAACACGGGCCGGGCGGTAAGCGACCAATCGGTGGGCAGCGGCTTGGTCACCGGCTTGCGGTTGCGCAGTGCCGTCAGCACGGCCAGTGGCGCAAGGAGCGCCACGGCGACGAGCGCAATGATCCACGGAAGTGTCTGCTGCATGACGGCGGGCCGCGGTGGAGCCGCCGGCATCACCCTCCAGCGACAAATGGTTGCGAGTCGATGAATGGTAGCGGTGTCACCGGGCAGCCACCATCCCCATGGACGGGTGTCGGGCGGCTGAGGGCGCAATCCGCACGGAAAGGCTACCTGTCGAGGTTTGCCTTCACTTCCGACAAGGAACCCAGAAACGCTTCAATGCGCCTTGCCTGGCGCTTGAACTGATAGTCCAGCTCGGCGATCTGCTGCACGATCGCCTCGTCGACGTGGGTGGCCAGATTATCGGGCGGCAGCTTCAGGTAGGCCTGCGCCTCCGGGCCATCGCGCTCGACCACCGCTCCGGCGTTGCGGGCGATCTTGAGCATCGCAGCGTTCTCGCTCAGGGCATGAATGAACAGGGTGTCGATGCCACGATTGCGCGCGTACAGCACGGCATGCTCGAACAGACGCTGGCCGAGGCCGCGGCCGCGTGCCTTGTGCAGCACGGACACGCCGAACTCCGCGAAGGCGGCGGCATCGGGAGAGGCGAGCTGCCTGGGCATGGCCAGATGCGCCATCGCGATCAACTCGAGGCGGCGGTTGAAAATGCCGAATACCTCGTCGCTGTCGAAATCGATGGCCTGCACGTAGCGCTCGATCTGCGCGTCGGAGGCGGCATAGCCGAAGCGTAGGTAGCGATCGTGTTCGGCCAGCGCGAGCAAGTGGGAGAGGATGCGCGAGCGGTGCCGCTCGGTCAGGCCGCGCACCGGGATCCAAGCGTAGTTGGGCACCACCGGAGGCGGCGCGGAGGGCGTCTGGATGAAAGAATCGAAGTCGACGGGTGATCCCATGGCGTTGTCCTGTCCTAGGGTTTACCCTAGTCTAGCGCCTTCTCCATTGCCTTGCAGCCACGCGGGTGCGGTCTCCAGTGCCGAATTTGCTACAATGCGCGGCTTTTCCCCGCCTTGGCTCCGGGGGAGACCAGCGTGAGAGGCCCGATTGAACAACGGGCACCGATCGCTGGACGCACTGAATGCACAAGAGGTGCACGAGCCACTGAATCCAACCTCCACCCTCTCATGAAGACCTTCAGCGCCAAGCCGGCTGATGTGAAGCACGAGTGGTTTGTGATTGACGCCACCGACAAGGTGCTCGGACGTGTTGCCAGCGAAGTGGCACTCCGTTTGCGCGGCAAGCACAAGGCCATCTACACGCCTCACGTCGATACCGGTGATTTCATCATCGTCGTCAACGCCGACAAGATCCGTGTCACGGGGAACAAGGCCACCGACAAGGTGTACTACCGTCACTCGGGCTTCCCCGGCGGCATCTACGCCACCAAGTTCAAGGACATGCAGGCCAAGCACCCCGGC
>VBDL01000763.1 GCA_005884255.1 Betaproteobacteria bacterium
AGGCGATGATTTCGCAGGACGGCGCGGCGCTGCTGTTCCCCACCTCCTTCGGCTACTTCGACCCGCACATGCTGGCGGTGGCGGCGAAGAACGAGAAGGTGCGCTTCGCCCATTGCGGCGGCCTGTGGACCGAAGGCAAGCACCCGAAGAACACCGGCAGCTTCTTCGGCTACATCGACGAATGCCAGTACCTGAACGGCGTGATCGCCGGCCACATGAGCAAGAGCAAGAAGCTCGGCTTCGTGGCGGCCAAGCCGATCCCGCAGGTGCTGCGCAACATCAACGCGTACGCGATGGGCGCGCGCTCGGTCGACCCGACGATCACGACGACGGTGATCTTCACCGGCGACTGGTCGATGGCGGTGAAGGAGGCCGAGGCCACCAACAGCCTCGCCGACCAGGGCGCCGACGTGTTCACGATGCACGTGGACGGGCCGAAGGTCGTCGTCGAGACCGCGGCCCGGCGCGGCAAGTTCGTCTGCGGCTACCACGCGAGCCAGGCCAAGCTCGCGCCGAACGCGTACCTGACCGGCGCGGAGTGGAACTGGATCGCCGCCTACAAGCAGATCATCGACGCGGCGCGCAGCGGCAAGCCGCACCCGAACTTCGTGCGCGGCGGCCTGAAGGACGGCTTCGTCAAGCCCTCGCCCTACGGCGCGATGGTGACGGCGGCGGCGCGCAAGAACGCCGACGAGGTGAAGGCGGCGATGCTCAAGGGCAGCTTCGACATCTTCAAGGGCGGCAGCGCCGGCCTGAAGGACAACACCGGCAAGGTCGTCATCCCCGCGGGCAAGGCACACCAGCAGACCGATGTGGCGCTCGAAGGCATGAACTACCTGGTCGAAGGCGTGGTCGGCAAGGTCTGAGCGTAGGGCCTGTTCACACGCCCATGAAGCTCGGCGACGGCGCGCGCAACGCGATCGAGGCGGTGGCTTTGCCAGTGCTGGCGATGGCCGGCGCGCTGCTGCTGTTCGGCGCCTTCGTCTGGGCCGGCGGCAAGAGCCCGCTGGAGGCCTGGCTGCTGCTGTTCAAGGGCGCGTTCGGCGACTGGTTCTCCTGGCAGAACACGCTGCAGCGCGCCGCGCCCCTGATGCTCACCGCCTTGTGCGTGGCGGTGCCGGCGCGCGCCGGCCTCACGGTGATCGGCGGCGAGGGCGCGCTGGTGCTGGGCGGGCTCGCCTGTGCCGGTCTGCCTTATCTCTTCACGCCGCCGGCCGATGCGTGGGGCAGTGCGCTGGTGCTGGTCGCGGCGGCGCTGGCCGGCGCCGCGTGGATCGCGCTCGCGGGTGCGCTGCGCCAGTACCGCGGGGTGAACGAAACGATCAGCAGCCTGCTGCTCGCCTACACCGCGATCGCCCTGTTCAAGCATTTCGTCGAAGGGCCCATGCGCGACCCGGCGAGCCTGAACAAGCCGTCGACCCGCGCGCTCGCCGAAGGCCTGCGCATCGGCAGCCTGCCCGGCGCCGACATCCACTGGGGCCTGGTGTTCGGCATCGTCGCCTGCGTGCTGCTCGGGCTGTGGCTGTTCTTCACCACGTCGGGTTTCGCGACCCGCGTCGTCGGCGGCAATCCGCGTGCGGCGCGACTTGTCGGCCTGCCGAGCGGGCGCATCGTCATCTCGGCCTGCGCGATCGGCGGCGCCTGCGCGGGGCTGGCCGGCGGCATCGAGGTGGCGGCGGTCCACACCGCGGCCAACGCGTCGCTGATCGCGGGGCTGGGCTATGCGGGCATCCTGGTGTCATTCGTCGCGCGCCACAACCCCTGGGTCGTGATGCCGGTGGCCGTGCTGTTCGGCGGCTTCGGCGCGGCGGGCAGCTTGCTGCAGCGGCGAATGGACTTGCCGGATGCGTCGGTGCTGGTGCTGCAGGGCTTCGCGTTCCTGCTGATTCTGGCGAGCGAGGCATTGCGAGGGCGGCTGTTCTCTGCGGCCGTTCGCGTTGTGCCTGTGGAAGTGCCGCAAGAGCCTCATCACACACCCGGGATCGGGGCTTCGACAAGCTCAGCCCGAACGGAGTCGATCCCATCCTGAGCGGAGACCCCGCATGACCGATCACGACACCCTCACCCTTGCACTCAACCTGCTCATCGCCGTACTCGGCGGCGCGATCCGCATCGGCACGCCCTTCCTGATGGTCAGCCTTGCCGAATGCATCACCGAAAAATCGGGTCGCATCAACCTCGGCCTCGAAGGCGTGCTCGTGTTCTCGGCGATGGCCGGCTTCGGCGTCGCCTACCTCAGCGGCAACGTCTGGATCGGCGTGCTCGCGGCCGGCGCCTCGGGCGCGCTGCTGGCGCTGCTGCACGGCCTGGTCTGCTCGCTGCCGCGGGTCAACGACATCGCGGCCGGCATCGCGCTGATGCTGCTCGGCAGCGGCCTCGCGTTC
The DNA here is from genome assembly GCA_005884255.1 of Betaproteobacteria bacterium. Lineage (GTDB taxonomy): Bacteria > Pseudomonadota > Gammaproteobacteria > Burkholderiales > Burkholderiaceae_C > VBDL01. Next base: position 2,385 of record VBDL01000763.1, read on the forward strand.
TACCTCGGCAAGCCGCTGATCCAGCCGCAGGCGCCGCAGATCCCGGCGCTCGCGCTCGGCGAATGGAGCGCCTCGCCGCAGGTGCGCTCGGCCCTGCAGATCAACCTGCTGTTCCCGCTCGGCGTCGCGCTCGCCGCGCTGCTCGCCTGGGCGTTTCGCTCGACGCGCCTGGGCCTCGTGCTGCGCATGGCCGGCGACTCGAGCGACGCGGCGCGCGCGCTCGGCCACTCGGTCAACGGCATCCGCATCGCCGCCACCACGCTCGGTGGCTTCATCGCCGGGCTGGGCGGCGCGTCGCTGTCGCTGTACTACCCCGGCAGCTGGAACGAGGGCTTGTCGAGCGGGCAGGGCCTGATCGCGGTGGCGCTGGTCATCTTCGCACGCTGGAGCCCGTGGCGCTGCCTGGGGGCCGCGCTGCTGTTCGGCGGCGCCGGCGCGCTCGGGCCGGCGTTGCAATCGGTGGGCATCAGCCAGGGCTACTACCTCTTCAACGCGGTGCCTAATGTGCTGACGCTGGTCATCCTGGTGTGGACCTGCTCGCCGAAACGAAGCCTGCAGGCCGCACCCGCCGAGCTCGGTGTATCGCATTAGGAGACCGTCGACATGACCCGCTTCGTCGCCGCCGACCCGTACCGCTGGCCTTACGACGGCGAACTCGCGCCGGCCAACACCGCGCTCGTCGTCATCGACATGCAGACCGACTTCTGCGGGGTCGGCGGCTATGTCGACAAGATGGGCTACGACCTGTCGCTGACGCGCGCGCCGATCGCGCCGATCGAGCGCTTGATGAAGGCGATGCGCGAGGGCGGCTACGCGGTCATCCACACCCGCGAAGGCCATCGAAGCGACCTGTCGGACCTGCCGGCCAACAAGCGCTGGCGCTCGCGGCAGATCGGCACCGGCGGCATCGGCATCGGCGACCCCGGTCCCTGC
>VBDL01000764.1:0-712 GCA_005884255.1 Betaproteobacteria bacterium
AGCCGCGCTTCGCCTGCGGCGTCGTCTGGGGCGCCAACCACGACTGGCGCGACGTGCAGAAGAAGCGCCTGGAGCGCGAGGGCAACTTCCCGGTGCCGCACTACTGGGCGCACGTGTGCTGGGTGTGGGGCGCGAAGGACATCGACGACTTCATGAAGATCGCCGAGCACGTGCACCTAGACGGCGTCGTCGAGCGCATCAAGGTGCCGTTCCTCGTGACCCACGGCGAGAAGGACTCGCAGATTCCGCTGAAGTGGGCGCAGCGCACCTACGAGCAGCTGATCCACAGCCCGAAGCGCGAGCTGAAGGTGTTTACCGAGCGCGAAGGCGGCGTGCAGCACTCCAGCTTCGACAACAGCATCAACGCCGGCCACTACATCGCCGACTGGGTCGCGGAGACCCTCGGCGGGCGTACCACGAACTGATCCCAGGAGGACGAACCATCCATGAACATCATCGGACCTGATGCGCTGGTCTTCGGCGTCGACGACATCGCCGCCTGCCGCCAGTACCTCATCGACTACGGACTGAGTGACGCCGGCGACGGCCGCTTCGAGGCCCTGGACGGCACGGCCGTCGTGCTGCACGCTGCGGCCGACCCATCGCTGCCGCCCGGCCTCGGCACGGCCAGCATGCTGCGAGAGACGGTCTACGGCGTGTCCGACGCGGCGACGCTCGATGCCATCGAAGCCGAGCTCAAGCGCGACCGCGA
>VBDL01000764.1:780-3019 GCA_005884255.1 Betaproteobacteria bacterium
GCCGGCCGTTCGAGCTGCCCGCCGAGACGGTGAACGCACCCGGTGCGGCGCCGCAGCGCGGACCCAACGCGCTCGGCCTCCCGGCGGACATGCCCGCGCGCCCGCGAACCCTGTCGCACGTCGTCTATTTCGTGCCCGATGCAGCCAAGGCCGAAGCCTTCTACGCGCGGCTGGGCTTCGTCTGCACCGATCGCTTCAGCGGCGTGGGGCCTTTCCTGCGCCCGGCCGGCACGCAGGACCATCACACCCTCTTCATGATCCAGACGCCGCCGTTCATGAAGGGCTGCGAGCACTTCACCTTCCACATGGGCGGGCCCACCGAAGTGCTGCTCGCCGGCACGCGCTTCGTCGAGAAGGGCTACCAGAGCTTCTGGGGTCCGGGCCGCCACAAGTTCGGCAGCAACTGGTTCTGGTACTTCAACTCACCCTTGGGCTGTCACGTCGAATACGACGCCGACATGGACCTGCACGACGATGCCTGGACTGCGCGCGAAGTGCCGATGAGCGCCGATGCGTCGCAGCTGTTCCTCTTCCAGCATCGCGAGAAGTGGGCGCCGTCGGGTCCTCCTCCCGGCGGCCCGTCTCACTGAAAGGACCAGCGGCATGCGGCTGTGCCACCTGAATGACCTGCCCGACGGCGCCTCGCGCGGCTTCGACCCGCGGCGCAGCGGACAGGACACTTTGCTCGTCGTGCGGCAGGGCCGGCGGCTGTTCGCCTATGCCGATGCCTGCCCCCACCACGGCACGCCCATGGCGTGGCGCAAGGATGCGTACTTGAACGCCGCGGGCGACCGCATCGTCTGCGCCGCGCATGGTGCGCAGTTCGAGATTCACACGGGCCGCTGCACGCTCGGGCCGTGCCTCGATGAGGCGCTGGTGCCGGTGCGCTTAAGCATTCACGAGAACGGCGAGGTTCATATCGCCGACGACAACATTCAACAGGACAAGGAGACCGCGTCATGACATCTGCAGCTCGACGCATCCTCATCATCGGCGGCGGCTTTTCCGGCATGTCCGCCGCCATTGAACTGCGCAAGCAGGGCGCGGAGGTCGACCTCGTCGAGATCGACGCCGGCTGGCGCAGCTACGGCGCCGGCATCAGCCTCGGCGGCGCGACGCTGCGAGCCTTCCGTACGCTCGGCGTGCTCGACGCCTTCCTGCAGCAAGGCAGCGCCACCGATGGCGTTCACCTCTGCGTGCCGCACGGCCCCAAGGTGGCCGAGCTGCCGACGCCTCGGCTGGCCGGGCCCGATGTTCCCGGCGGCGGCGCGATCATGCGGCCGGTGCTGGCGCGCATCCTCGCCGACGCCACGCGCGCGTCGGGTGCGAACGTGCACCTGGGCTGCACCTTCACCGCCATCGAACAGGATGCCGATGGCGTGGACGTGAGCTTCACCGATGGCCAGCGGCGGCGCTACGACCTCGTCATCGGTGCGGATGGCCTGTACTCGAAGGTGCGCGAAACGGTGTTCCCGAGCGCGCCGACGCCGCGCTACAGCGGCCAGGCGGTCTGGCGCGCGGTGCTGCCGCGCCCGCCGGAGATCCAGACCGCGACGATGTGGATGGGCCCGCGCGTCAAGCCCGGCGTCAACCCGGTGTCGAAGACCGAGATGTACCTCTTCGTCACCGAGCCGCGGCCGAGCAACGAGCACGTCGACCCGGCGACGTTCGCGACGCGGCTGCGCGCGCTGCTGGAGGACTTTCCGGCGCCGGTGCTCAAGGCCATCCGCGAGCAGATCGGCCCGGATTCGCAGATCGTGTTCCGCCCGCTGGAGGGCCTGTTGATGCCGCGGCCGTGGTCGAAGGGGCGTGTCGTGCTGATCGGGGACACCGTGCATGCAACGACGCCACACCTGGCGTCCGGTGCCTGCATCGGCGTCGAGGATGCCCTGGTGCTGGCCGAAGAGCTGGGCCGCACGGGCGCCGTGGGCCGCGCGTTGAACGCCTTCGAGAACCGCCGCTGGGAGCGCTGCCGCATGAGGAAGAGCACGCCCGCATCATGCGCGAGTCGCTGATGGCGCTGGCGCAGCCGATCTGAACGGAGCCGCGACATGATCCGCACCAACTCCAAGCGCGGCCGCGCTGCCTTGATGGTGGCGCACTGCGCCGGCATGGTCGATCTCGTTGCACTGCCCGTGTGGGTGGGCGCGTTGATCGCGCAGTACCGCTTCGATGCACGGCAGGCCGGCCTGCTCGCGACGCTCTTCCTCGTCGGCGCGGTGTGCGCGAGCCTCGTGCT
>VBDL01000766.1:0-1283 GCA_005884255.1 Betaproteobacteria bacterium
GCGTTGTTCATCCCGGGCGCGGTGGCGCTGCTGACCAATGCGCTGGGCTTCGCGGTCATCATGCGCATCGACATTCCCATCGTGCGCGAGCTCGGCATCACCGCCTGCCTGGGCGTGTCGCTGATGATCGTCACCAACAAGCTGATGCTGCCCATCGTGCTGTCGTACCTGCGGCTGGAGCCGCGGGCCGCGCACGCGGCGGCCCACGACAGTGCGCATCGCCATCCGCTGTGGTGGCGGCTGTCGCGCTTTGCCGAACGGCGCAGCGGCGCCGTGGTGCTGCTGGCCAGCCTGGCGCTGCTCGCGGGCGGTGCCTGGCAGTCTCGCAACCTGCGCACCGGCGACGTCGGCAGCGGTGCCCCCGAGCTGCGCGAGCAGTCGCGCTACAACCAGGACAGCCGGCGCATCGTCGAGGGCTACAACGTCGGCGTCGACGTGCTCACCGTCGTCGTCGAGACCGAAGGCTTCGACGGCGATGCCTGCCTGCACCCGCCGGTGATGCAGGCCATGGACCGGCTCGACCTGTTCCTACGCGGCGTTGCCGGCGTGCAGTCCGTGGCCAGCGTGCCGTCGGCGTGACGCGTGCTGGTCGCTGCCAACAACGAAGGCCACCCGCGCTGGGGTGCGCTGCCGGCCACGCGCGAGACGATGAGCCAGGGCGCCGAGGCCTTCAACCCGGACCGCGGCATGGCCACCGAGAACTGCAAGGCCATCCAGCTGATGGTCTTCACCGAGAACCACGAGGGCCCGACGGTCGCCCACGTCGTGGCGGAGATCAAGCGCTATCTCGCCGCGCACCCGACGCCGGGCGTGCGCATGCGCCTGGCCGGCGGCAACGTCGGCGTGATGGCGGCCACCAACGAGGCGGTAGAGCGCGCGGAGATCGCCATGCTGGTGTCGATCTTCGGCGCGATCGCGCTGCTGTGCTGGGCCACCTTCCGCTCGCTGACCGCGGTGCTGTGCATCATCGTGCCGCTGGCCATCGTGTCGATCCTCTGCAATGCGCTGATGGCGACGCTCGGCATCGGGTTGAAGGTCGCCACCCTGCCGGTGATCGCGCTGGGCGTGGGTGTCGGCGTCGACTATGGCATCTACCTGTTCGAGCGCATCGCGCACGAACGACAGGCCGGGCGCGACCTGCGCCACGCCTTCTACGAGGCGATGCGCCAGCGCGGCACTGCTGCGGTGTTCACCGCGGTGACGATGTCGGTGGGCGTGGGCACCTGGGCCTTCTCGGCGCTGAAGTTCCAGGCCGACATGGGCGTGCTGCTCGCCTTCATGTT
>VBDL01000766.1:1356-2081 GCA_005884255.1 Betaproteobacteria bacterium
TGGGCGTGCTGCTCGCGATGCTGGTGCTCGGCGCCGCCGGCTTCCTGTTGCAGCTCAGAGACTCGAACGCGGCGCTGCAACGCTTCTACAACGAGCGCGTGGCGCCGAGCCGCCAGCTGAAGACGGTGGCCGATGCCTTTTCCGTCGACGTCGCCGACTCGGTGCGCAAGGTGCATCAAGGCACCATGCCCGCGGTCGACGGCGCGGCGGCGATCGGCAGCGCGCGCACGCACAGCGAAGCGGCTTGGGGCAGCTTCACTTCGCGCACGCTGAGCGAGCGCGAACGCGCGCTCGTCGAGAAGGCCGCGCCGCTGCTGCAGCGCGCGGAGAGCGCCACGACGCTGCTGCTCGGCATGCTGCGCGCGGACGACATCGACGGCGTACGCCACTTCGCGACGCACGACCTGTACGCCGCGCTCGATCCGGTGGCCGAGGTGCTCAACGAGCTGTCGCTGGTTCAACTGGAGCAGCTCGCGCTCGCCGAGGCCGAGTACCAGGCCAGCCAGCGCAACTACGAGCGCGTGTTCCGCCAGACGCTGTTCGGCGCGCCGCTGGCGCTGGCGATCGCCGGCCTGCTCGCGTGGGCGCTGAGCCGCTCGATCACGCGGCCGCTCGCGCAGGCTGTCACGCTGGCCCAGACGGTCGCCGCCGGCGATCTGAGCCGGCGCATCGAGGCCACCGGCGCGGCGACGATGGAGGAGCTGCAGGCCACCGTACGCCACAAC
>VBDL01000767.1 GCA_005884255.1 Betaproteobacteria bacterium
GGCCACCGGCGATTGGCACGCCGTGTTCTTCATTGCCAGCGCGATGAGCGGCGCGGCCGCGCTGCTCACGTGGTTCGTGCTGCGGCCGATGCGCAGCCGGCACTTCGACAGGCCCTGAGTGTTCGCCCCCGGCGCGGAGTACCGCGCCACGCCCCGCGGGGGTTCAGTCCCGGCTTGGGAGCGGACCGGCTCCGGGACCGGGTGCGGCTGCCGGCCTGCAGCTTCTCCATGATGCGGCTGACGTAGTTCTTCACCGTGCCTTCGGCCAGGAACAGCAGGCCGGCGATCTGCTTGTTGCTCTTGCCCTCGGCGATCAGCTGCAGCACCTTGGTTTCCTTGTCGTTCAGCTCGGCGATCGGATCGTCGGGCTCCTGCGCCCGGTACTCGGGCTTGGGCGCCCGATCGGCCAGGCGGCGGAACTGGTCGAGCACCTTGCGCGCGATCTGCGGCGTCATGCGGGATTCGCCACGGTGCACCGCGCGCACCGTCTCGACGACCTCGGCCTCGGTGGCGTCCTTCAGCAGGTAGGCGAGCGCGCCGGCGCGTAAAGCGTCGAACACGGTCTGCTCGGCCTCCAGCGTGGTGAGCACGAGCACATGCGTCTGCGGCAGCGACGCGGTGATCTCGCGCGTGGCCGCGACGCCGCCCTTGCGCGGCATGTGCAGGTCCATCAGCACGACGTCGGGGCGCAGGCGCTTGGCCTGCTCCACCGCCTCGATGCCGTCGCCAGCCTCGCCGAGAACTTCCATGTCGGCCTCCAGCGACAGCATCAGCGCCAGGCCGCGCCGCACCAGCGGCTGGTCATCGACGATCAGCACGCGAATGCGTTGCACGCCGCTTCGATCTGCATTCATCGCGCAAGCCTCGGTCAATGTTCTCAGGGGCAATATACGGCAGCCTTCGCGCGCCGTCGTGACAGCCGGCACAGCGTCTCGGCGGACAGGTTCAGGTGCGCCGCCAGGTCCTTCTGCGGCAGCGACGCGGTGATTTCGCGCGTGGCCGCGACGCCGCCCTTGCGCGGCATATGCAGGTCCATCAGCACGACGTCGGGGCGCAGGCGCTTGGCCTGCTCCACCGCCTCGATGCCGTCGCCAGCCTCGCCGAGAACTTCCATGTCGGCCTCCAGCGACAGCATCAGCGCCAGGCCGCGCCGCACCAGCGGCTGGTCATCGACGATCAGCACGTCGTAGCAGCTCTCGATGTCGCCGGCGCCGGTGAAGCGCAGCGCCATCTCGCGGCCTTCGGCGCTGGCGACGATGCGCTTGAGCAGGCCGTCGAGCACGAAGAAGTGGCACAGCTCGCGCTCGCCCTGCTCGAGCAGAACCTCGCCGCGATGGCCTTCCTGCACGGTCACCAATCGCATGAGCTCCTCTTGCGCCTCCTCGTCGAGACCGGCGAGCAGCGGATGACGCTGCAGTTGCAGCCGGATCGAATTGCGTTGCGGGTGGTTCAGCAGCAGGCACTTCATGCAAGGCAACTCTAGGCGTTTGCATGAGCGCACCTGCTGCCGTCGCGCACGAATTGCCAATGACGAAGGTCACGACTTTCCTTGGGGAAAACGGCAATGCGCGTTCTCGGAAAGTTGACTCGGGTCAAGAGAAATTTTTGGCGCGAATCAGACAGTGGACCGGCCCCGATGACCACTGCTTTTGAGAGCCAGGAGACCTCACGCCATGAGCCACTCGACCACCACTTTCGCCCCACCCGTCGATCACGTACGCAGCCCACGATTTAGATGGGGGCAGCTCGTGATGGGCATCGTCTGCATGGCGATGATCGCCAACCTGCAGTACGGCTGGACGCTGTTCGTCAATCCGATTTCCGAGAAGTTCGGCTGGACGCGCGCCGCGATCCAGGTCGCCTTCACGATCTTCGTTCTCACCGAGACCTGGCTCGTGCCGATCGAGGGCTACCTCGTCGACAAGTTCGGGCCGCGCCCCGTCGTGCTGATCGGCGGCCTGCTGTGCGGCCTCGGCTGGGTGATGAACTCCTTCGCCGATTCGCTGCCGATGCTGTACGTCGCCGCGGCGGTCAGCGGCATCGGCGCCGGCGCTGTGTACGGCACTTGCGTCGGCAATGCGCTGAAGTGGTTCCCCGACCGACGCGGCCTCGCCGCAGGCTTGACCGCTGCCGGCTTCGGCGCCGGATCGGCGATCACCGTGCTGCCGATCACGATGATGATCAAGTCGCAAGGTTATGAAACCGCGTTCCTCTACTTCGGCATCGGCCAGGGCCTGATCGTGATGCTGCTCGCGCTCGCGCTCGACAACCCGAACAAGTACGCGAAGCGCGCTCCCGCGCCCGGTGCCACGCACCTGCAGCAGACGCGCCGCGACTACAGCCCCGGCGAGGTGGTGCGCAAGCCCGTGTTCTGGGTCATGTACCTGATGTTCGTGCCGGCGGCCTGATGGCCACCGCGCAGCTCGCGCCGATCGCCAAGGACTTCAAGATCGCCGACGTGCCCGTGAACCTGATGGGCCTCGTGCTGCCCGCGCTGACCTTCGCGCTGACGATCGACCGCGTGCTCAACGGCCTGACGCGCCCGTTCTTCGGCTGGGTCTCCGACAAGATCGGCCGCGAGCCGACGATGCTCTTCGCCTTCGGCGCCGAGGCGATCGGCATCCTTGCGCTGTACAAGTTCGGCTCCAACCCCGTCGCCTTCGTCGTGCTCACCGGCATGGTGTTCTTCGCCTGGGGCGAGATCTACAGCCTGTTCCCGTCGACGTGTGCCGACACCTTCGGCTCCAAGTACGCCGCCTCCAACGCCGGCATGCTTTACACGGCGAAGGGCACGGCCTCGCTGCTGGTGCCGCTGTCCAGCGTGCTGATGAGCGCCACCGGCGGCTGGCACGCGGTGTTCGTCGCCGCCAGCGTGATGAACGCGCTCGCCGCGCTGCTCGCGTGGTTCGTGCTGCGGCCGATGCGTCGCAAGCAGCTCGAGGAAGCGACCGCCCAGCGCCCGGCCGCGTTCGACTACGGCGCCGCCGCAAAGGCCTGACGCCGTAGCGTGGCGTTCATGGTGGGCTGAAGCCCACCCTACGAAATTGCCTGCTGGCATGTAGGGTGGGCTTCAGCCCACCATCGCGCCGGCTAGATCTTCCCGCTGTGCCGCAACCGGCTCAGCGTCTCGGCCGAGAGGTTGAGATGCGACGCGAGCTGCTTCTGCGGAATGCGGTCGACCAGGTCCGGGTGCTTGCGCACGAAGCGATGCACCCGGCCCGGCGCATCGAGCAGATGCAGCGTGATCGTGTGCGCCATGATCTCGCTCATCACGCGCATCACGCAGTACTCGAACGCTTCCTTGGCCTTCGGCCTCGAATCGAGGAAAGCGGCCCACTCCGTCAACGGCATGCGCACCACGCGCGCCTTGGTCACGCAGACGATGCCGTAGGGCGCCGGCGTGTGCAGCCGCCAGGCCGCGTAGCTCGTCTCCATGTCGCGCTCGTCGGCGAAGCGCAGGATCATCTCCTTGCCTTCCTTGTTCGACACCACGCGCTTGAGGATGCCGTCGATGATGAAGTACTGCTCCATCTCGCGCATGCCCTGGTAGAGCAGGAAGTCGCCCTTGTTGCCGTCGTAGACCGACATGTGCGGCTCCAGCCGCTCGCGGTCGACATCGTCGAGATCCTTGAGCACTTCGTTCTGCTTCAGCAGAAGGCGGATCACATTCCTTTCGGGGTGGTTCGCGAGCGACGTCATGAGGAGCGTTCGAATTTTCGAATCTTGACCGCGGTCAACGGCGGAAATCGGGCGCACGAATCATAGTCCTCCGCACGTCATTTGATTTCCATCGAGCAAGCAGAAGGAGAGACATGTCATCCGTCCTCGACAACCCACCGGCAATCGCCAAGGCTCCTGCCACGCAGGACAAGCCCGCGGCGCAGACCGACGGCTTTCACCTTGTCATCGACGCGCTGAAGCTCAACGGCATCGACACGATCTTCGGTCTGCCCGGCATTCCGATCACCGACCTCACGCGCATCGCGCAGGCCGAGGGCATGCGCGTGATCTCGTTCCGCCATGAGCAGAACGCAGGCAACGCGGCGGCGGCGGCCGGCTTCCTCACGCAGAAGCCCGGCATCTGCCTGACGGTGTCGGCGCCCGGCTTCCTGAACGGCCTCACGGCGCTCGCGAATGCCACGGTGAACTGCTTCCCGATGATCCTCATCAGCGGCTCCAGCGAGCGCGAGATCGTCGACCTGCAGCAGGGCGACTACGAGGAGATGGATCAGCTCAACGTCGCCAAACCGTTCTGCAAGGCCGCCTACCGCGTGCTGCATGCGCAGGACATCGGCATCGGCATCGCGCGTGCAATCCGCTCAGACGATGGACGCCGTGGCGGGCCGCAACTCGCTGGTGGAGGTCATCGACCCGGCGCCGCGGCAGATCCCCGCGCCCGATGCGGTCAAGCGTGCGCTCGATGTGCTCAAGGGTGCGAAGCGGCCGCTGATCCTGCTCGGCAAGGGCGCGGCCTACGCGCAGGCCGACGCGGATATCCGCACGCTGATCGAGAAGAGCGGCATCCCGTACCTGCCGATGTCGATGGCCAAGGGTCTGCTGCCGGACACGCACATGCAATCGGCCGCGGCCGCGCGCTCGTATGTGCTGGCCGAAGCCGACGTGGTCGTGCTCGTCGGCGCGCGGCTGAACTGGCTGCTGTCGCACGGCAAGGGCAAGACCTGGGCGCAGGACAAGGGCGCGAAGCAGTTCATCCAGATCGACATCTCGCCCACCGAGATCGACAGCAATGTGCCCATCGCGGCGCCGCTGATCGGCGACATCGGCTCCTGCGTGTCGGCGCTGCTGGCCGGCATCGATTCACGCTGGAGCAAGCCGCCGGCGGAGTGGACCGCGGCGATCGCCGAGCGCAAGGACAAGAACCTGTCGAAGATGGCGGCGACGCTGGCGCAGGACGTGTCGCCGATGAACTTCCACGGCGCGCTCGGCGCGATCCGCGATGTGGTCAAGGCGCGGCCCGATGCCATCGTCGTCAACGAAGGCGCCAACACGCTGGACTTCGCGCGCAGCATCGTCGACATGTACGAGCCGCGCAAGCGGCTTGACTGCGGCACGTGGGGAATCATGGGCATCGGCATGGGCTTCGCCATTGCCGCCGCGGTGACGACCAACAAGCCGGTGATCGCCATCGAAGGCGACAGTGCCTTCGGCTTCAGCGGCATGGAGGTGGAAACCATCTGCCGCTACCAGCTGCCGGTGTGCGTCGTCATCTTCAACAACAACGGCATCTACAAGGGCACCGACGTGAACCCGACCGGCACCAAGGACCCGGCGCCAACGGTGTTCGTCAAGAACTCGCGCTACGAGCTGTTGATGGAAGCCTTCGGCGGCAAGGGCGTCGTCGCCACCACGCCGCAAGAGCTCACGCACGCGCTGCAGGAGGCCATCGCCACCGGCAAGCCGACGCTGATCAACGCCGTCATCGACGAGACCGCCGGCACCGAGAGCGGCCGCATCACGAGCCTGAACCCGCAAAAGGCGGCGATCAACAAGTAACCCACGAACATTAAGGAGCCATACCCATGAGCAAACCCCTCGAAGGCATCCGCATCATCGACTTCACGCACGTGCAGGCCGGGCCTGCATGCACGCAGCTGCTGGCCTGGTTCGGCGCCGACGTGATCAAGGTCGAGCGCCCGGGCTC
>VBDL01000768.1:0-484 GCA_005884255.1 Betaproteobacteria bacterium
GCCGCCGTAGCGCGCAGCCATGTCGGTCGAGCGCTTGGCGTGCGCATTCATCTCCGCTGCCACCTGTTGAAGGCAGCGGTCCCCGGCCTGGTGCCCGAGGCTGTCGTTGTAGGACTTGAAGTGATCCACATCCAGCACCAGCAGCGTCAGCGGCAGCCCGCCGCGCCGGGTGCGCAGCCATTCCCTGTGGAAGAACGTGTCGAACTGGCGACGGTTCGGGATGTTCGTCAGCGGGTCGACACTCGCCATCCGCCACAGTTCCTGCTCGGACTGCTTGCGCAGGCTGATGTCGTGCAGCAGGCCGAGGAACCGCGGGCGCTGCAGGAAGATCGGCGTCACGGTCAGATCGACGCTGACCGTGCCGCCGTCATGGCTGCGCAAGGAAACCTCCCGAGGGCCATGCTGTAGGTCCGTCTGCGCGCGCTCGGGCCGCGCATGGGCCGCGAGGTAGTCGCGGTATTCCTGCATCAGCGGCGGCTCGAGC
>VBDL01000768.1:543-2123 GCA_005884255.1 Betaproteobacteria bacterium
TGGATGCGACCGTCGGGCTCCAGGATCACGAGCCCTTCGTCCATGTTGTTCACGATCGCACGGAAGCGCTCCGCCTGGTCGCGCAGGGCCTGCACGTAGTGCCGCATCTGCAGCTGCGTACGCACCCGGGCGCGCACCTCTTCCTGCCGCACCGGCTTGGCGATGTAGTCTGCCCCGCCGGCGCGGAACCCTTCGACGACGTCGTGCGTGTCGGTGAGCGCGGTGATGAACAGCACGGGGATGTGATGCGTTGCCGCCTCCGCCTTCAGGCGCCGGCAGGTCTCGAAGCCGTCCATGTCGGGCATGGCAACGTCGAGCAGCACCACGTCCGGCAGACTCTTCGCGGCAATCTTCAGCGCCTCCTCCCCGGAGGCGGCCGCGAAGATCTCATAGCCCTCGGGCTGCAGCATGTCGCGCAGGATGTCGATGCTGGCCGCTGTGTCGCTGACGACCAGCACGGCCGCGCCGCGCGCATTCGATTCGGCGTCAGTCATGGGGGGTCACCCTGTCCAGTTCGCGGCGCCATGCCGGAAGCGCCCCGAAAGTGCGACCGTCCTCCCATGACGATTTTAGGAGCCACTGGCACCTTGCGGGAACCCCCCTGCATCTCGCGCCGCCGCGGCGCATTTCGTCGCATGCCTGCGGCGCAGCCGGCGCGCCGTGACCAGACTGGGGCACCTTCCAATCCAAGGAGCCGCCATGTCGAAAATCTCCTGGCCTTACGCGCTGCTCGCCGCCCTGCTCTGCGCGGCCGCCTGGCCAGCCCGCGCCACCGATGCGGCAGCCTTCGATGCCGCGTTCCAGCAGTTCCAGCGCGCCGCCGCCGGCGACAAGGGCGCCATCGAGCCGGCAGCACAGCAGTTCGGCTCCTTGAGCGCCGCCGAGCCGGCCGACCCCGTGCTGCTGGCCTATGCCGGCGCCGCCACCTCGATGCGTGCGACGACGACCTGGCTGCCGTGGAAGAAGATGAGCTTCGCGGAGGACGGCCTGGCGCAGCTGGACAAGGCGCTGGCCATGCTGGCACCGGCCCATGAGCAGCCGCTGCACAGGGGGACGCCGGCGACCCTGGAGACGCGCTTCGTCGCGGCGAACACCTTTCTGGTGCTGCCGTCGATGTTCAACCGGCAGCCGCGCGGCGCCAAGCTGCTCGACGAGCTGCTGGCCAGCCCGCAGCTCGCCGCTGCACCCCTCGGATTTCGCGGCGCCGTGTGGCTGCGCGCAGGCGTGGCCGCGCTCAACGACAAGCGCACCGACGACGCGCGGCGCTGGTTCCAGCAGGTGATCAGCAGCGGCGCGCCGCAGGCGCCTGCGGCCCAGGCCAAGCTGAAGGAACTGTCATGAGCGCCCCCGCACGGCCGCTCCGAAGGGGGCGCGATGTCCCTCCCGGAGGGACCCCGCGAAGCGGGAGGGTGCACCAATGAGCCATCCCGTGCTGGAGTTGCGCAATGTGCGCAAGACCTACCGCCTCGGCGAGCACGTCGTGCCGGCACTGCAAGGCGTGAGCCTCACGGTGCAGCCGGGCGAGATGCTCGCGCTGACCGGCCCGTCGGGCAGCGGCAAGAGCACCCTGCTCAACCTCG
>VBDL01000765.1 GCA_005884255.1 Betaproteobacteria bacterium
CGAGCGAGATCGTCGCGGCTGCGGCGGCCAAGGTGGCCGTCGGCTTCCTGTCGGGCCAGGCCCCGATGGCCGAGATGACGCTGTACAAGACGCCGTCGCAGCTCTTCACGCCCGCGGTCGTCACGGCGAAGAATCTCAAGGCGGAGATCGTCGACAAGGGGATCGTGAAAGCCAAGGACCTGTGCACCGGCCGCTATGCCGAAGGGTGCAAGAAGCTGGGCATCCCCCTCCAATGACTGGCAACTCGACAACGCGGTCCAAGCCCGGTGAGCTGGTGCTGAGCCTGCGCGGCATCTCGAAGCACTTCGGGGCCGTCTCGGCTTTGACGGACATCGAGCTCGACGTGCATGCGGGCGAAGTGGTCGCGCTGGTAGGCGACAACGGCGCCGGGAAATCGACGCTGGTGAAGGTTCTCGCCGGCGTCCATCAGCCCAGCACCGGCACGATCACCTTCGACGGCCAGAAGGTCACGCTGCCCGATCCCGGCGCGGCGCTCGATCTCGGCATCGCGACGGTGTTCCAGGACCTCGCGCTGTGCGAAAACCTCGATGTCGTCGCGAACATCTACCTCGGGCGCGAGCTGAATCCGCTGCAACTCGACGAGGTCGCAATGGAGGTGCGGGCCTGGACGATCCTGAACGAGCTGTCGGCCCGCATCCCGAGCGTGCGCGACGTGGTCGCCTCGCTGTCGGGCGGGCAGCGCCAGACCGTGGCGATCGCGCGCTCGCTGCTGCTGGACCCGAAGCTGATCATGCTCGACGAGCCGACGGCGGCGCTAGGCGTGGCACAGACCGCGGAGGTGCTGAACCTGATCGAGCGGCTGCGCGACCGCGGCCTCGCGGTGATCATGATCAGCCACAACATGGAGGACGTGCGCGCCGTGGCGGACCGGATCGTGGTGCTGCGGCTCGGCCGCAACAACGGCGTCTTCTATCCCGACTCGTCGAATGAAGATCTGGTGGCCGCGATCACCGGCGCCAGCGAGAACGCCGTGTCACGCCGCGCCGGCCGGCGTCAGGCCGAACAGAACGCCTAGGCAGAGAAATGTCATGAGCAATGAAACGCAAGGCGTTCCGCAGCCGTCCACGCTACTCGACCGCAGCGATGTCCGCGTCAAGCATGCCACAGGGATCGGCCCTTCGTCGAACGGGTGCGGTCAGGTGATCTGGGATCGCTGCCGGTCATCGTGGGCCTGATCATCATCTGGACCGTCTTCACCGGCCTGAACCCGGTGTTCCTTTCGGCCGACAACCTGGTCAACCTGCTGTTCGACTGCTCGACGGTCGGCGTGATCGCGCTGGGCATCGTCTGCGTGCTGATGGTGGGGCAGATCGATCTGTCGGTGGGCTCGATGAGCGGGTTCGCCTCGGCCATGGTCGGCATGCTCTGGGTCAATCAGGACTGGCCGGTGCTGCTGGCCATCGTCGCGGCCGTCGTAGTCGGCGCTCTGGTCGGCGCCCTGTACGCGCTGCTGCTCAACCGGCTCGGCATGCCGAGTTTCGTAGCAACGCTGGCCGGGCTGCTGGCGATCCTCGGGATGCAGCTGTACGTGCTCGGCGCCAGCGGATCGATCAACCTGCCCTACGGCTCGCCGATGGTGAACTTCGGGCAGCTCATGGTCATCCCGGCCGCCGTGTCGCACCTTCTTGCGCTGGCGCCGGGCGCCGTGATCCTGCTGATCGGCTTGCGCACCCGTAGCCGCCGCCAGGCGGCCAATCTCTCGGCGTCTTCGGTACGCAGCCTCGTCGCCCGCAGCGTCGCGATCACCGTGCTGCTGGAGGTCGTCGTCGCGTATCTCAACCGGGGGCGGGGCGTTCCGCTGATGTTCGGCGTCTTCCTCGGCCTCGCGGTGGCGATGGACTATGCACTCACGCGCACGCGCTGGGGCCGCTCCATGAACGCTGTGGGTGGCAATCACGAGGCCGCGAGGCGGGCTGGCATCCACGTCGGCGCGATCTACACCAGCGCCTTCGTGGTGTGCGCGAGCCTGGCGTCGCTGGGCGGCGTGCTGACGGCGGCGCGGCTCGCATCCGCCAGCCAGCAGGCCGGCACCGGCGACGTGAACCTGAACGCCATCGCGGCGGCCGTGATCGGCGGCACCAGCCTCTTCGGCGGCCGCGGCAACGCGTATTCGGCAGTGCTGGGCATCATCGTGATCCAGTCGATCGCCAGCGGCCTGACGCTGCTGAACCTGTCATCCTCGCTGCGCTTCATGATCACCGGCACGGTGCTAGCGATCGCGGTGATCGTCGACTCGCTCGCCCGGCAGTCCCGCGTCTCGCATGGT
>VBDL01000771.1 GCA_005884255.1 Betaproteobacteria bacterium
CGTCGACGAGGGGCAGATCACGGAGGAAGAGGCCAACACGCATCCGCAGTCGAATCTGCTGACCGGCTGCCTGGGCACCTTCCAGGATCCGCCCCTCTCGGTGCAGCACATACCGAAGCTCGACGTGGGCGACAGCGTGTTGGCCTGCAGCGACGGTCTGTGGCATTACTTCACGGCCAAGGAGCTTGGCGCGATCGTGCACGGCCTACCGCCGCGCGAGGCCGGCGAGATGCTGGTGAGCAAGGCGCGCCAACGCGCGCGGGGCGGCGGCGACAACCTGTCGCTGGCGCTGATTCGCGTCGACGCGCTGTAGCTGACGGCACCGGTCGCGGAGTACCGCGACCACCCTCCGCGAGGGTGGCCGCCTTGCTTGGGGCGGCCCGGCGCGGCGGCTAGGAACCGCTCGCTGGGATGGCCGGGCGCGCAGGCAGCGGCGTCACCGGCTTGTCCTGATGGCTCGCGCGATCGATCGCGCGTCGCTCGAGTTCTTCACGATGCTCGGCCGCTTCGCGCTGGTGGCGCTCATAGTCGGCGGTGGCTCCGCGCCTGAAGACTTGCGGCTGGCGCGCGGCGCCTTCACCTGCAGTTCCGGCGACGGCCGCTGTGCCGCCGGCACGTTGCCTTGCGACATCTTTTCGTGGATCTGCTGCGCGCGCTGTGCGGCGCGCTGCTTGCGTTCGGCATCGTCGAGCACGGCCTGCTGCTGCGACAGCTGCTCCAGCGTCGCACGACGCTCGGCGCGGGCCTTGTCGACGCAGGCGGTCACCGCGAATTGCGACTGGCATTCGCGGTAGCGTGTGTCGTACAGCTTCTGCGCCTGCGCGCGCTCGGCGGCGATGCGCGCTCGCTCGTCGGCACCATGGGCCGCAGCGGCGGCAAGCGCAAGAACAGTGGCGAGAAAGGGGTGGGACCTCATGTCAATGAAGTATCCACCTCGCGGCGCTCCAGCGCGAGGAACTCGGCCGACTGCATTTCCTGCAGGCGCGACACGGTGCGCGGGAATTCGTGCGCCAGTGGGCCTTCGAGGTACAGCGCTTCAGCCGGCACCTCGGCCGACAGGATCAGCTTCACGCGACGGTCGTACAGCACGTCCACCAGCCACGTGAAGCGCCGCGCCTCGCTGGCGAGCCGCGGCGGCATCTGCGGCACGCCGGACAGCAGCAAGGTGTGGAACTGCGTCGCAAGTTCCAGGTAATCGTTCTGCGAGCGCGGGCCGCCACACAGCGTCTTGAAGTCGAACCACACGACGCCGCCGGCACGCCGTCGCGCGCGCAACTCGCGCTGCTCGATGTGCAGCAACGGGCTCTCGTCGCGCGCCTCGGCGAGCTCGCTGAAGGCGCTGTCCATCGCCGCATCGGCCTCGGGCCCGAGCGGCGTGTGATAGAGCTGCACATGCTCCAGCGTGCGCTGGCGATAGTCGGTGCCGTTGTCGACGTTGATGATCTCGAGCTTCTCTTTCAGCAGCTCGATGGCCGGCAGGATGCGGTCGCGATGCAGCCCGTTCGGGTACAGGTCGTCTGGGTGGAAGTTCGACGTGGTGACGATGCTCACACGGTTGGCGAACAACGCATCGAGCAGGCGATGCAGGATCATCGCGTCGGTCACGTCGGCGACGTGGAACTCGTCGAAGCAGATCAGCCGGAAACGCCGCGCGATGCGCTTGCCGAGCTCATCCAGCGGGTTGACGGTGCCCTTGAGCTCCTGCAGCTCGCGGTGCACCTCGCGCATGAATTCGTGGAAGTGCAGGCGCGTCTTGCGCGTCAGCGGCACGGCCTGGAAGAAGCAGTCCATCAGAAAGCTCTTGCCGCGCCCGACGCCGCCGTACATGTAGACGCCGCGCGGGAT
>VBDL01000011.1 GCA_005884255.1 Betaproteobacteria bacterium
CGCAGGGCACGGTCACGAGATAGGGCGTGGTGCAGCGCTCCAGCCCCGCGAGCATGCCGGCCAGCGGGCCGGGATAGTCGGGCAGCGCATCGGGCCACACCGGCGCGCCCATCGATTCATAGGCGCCCAGGTTGCGGTTGGCGTTGATGAGCATGGCGCCGACCTGCGGCTGCAGGCGCAGCAGCGCATGCAGCGCCAGCGGCATGCCGTGGTGGTTCTGCAGGCCCTTGTCGACCCCGCCCATGCGGCTGCCGCGGCCGCCGGCGAGGATGAGTCCAGTGATGTCGTTCTTGTCGATGGTCATGCTTGTTCCAGCAGATCGAAGCCTTGTGTCTCCACCTGCGCGAAGGCGCGCGTCAGCGCCGCGATGGTGCGCCACAGCGCCGCGCGTGGCTGAGCGTCCACCGCGTCGCACAGCGTGGCGAGCCAGGGCTGCAGGTGCGCGCGGAAGAAGCGGCGCTGCTGCTCGAGGTTGCACACCGCCACGTCGTCGCCGGCGATCAGATAGCGCATCACTTCGAAGAGGTACGAGACATGGTCCTCGGTCTCGCCGGTGGATTCGTCGCGCGTCAGGCCGAGGCGGCGCAGGTCGGCGCGCAGCGCGGCCAGCGGCTGCTCGTTGAGGAAGCCGGCCTGGTAGTACGAGCCGTAGAGAAACACCTCCGGCTTGCCAACGCCCAGGAACAGCGCCTCGTACTCGTCGGCGGCGGCCTCAATGCTCGTCGCGCGCATCGCGGCCACCAGCGCCTCCCACGGCGCTTCGAGGTGGCCCCCGGGCTGCGGCGCCTGCGTCACGGCGACCTTGAACTGCGCCAGCAGCGCATCGTCGGGCGGCGCCAGCCACAGCCGCGCGAGCAGGCCATAGAGCTCGGCGCGCGCAAGCTCCTCGGCATCGTCGGCCGACGCGAAACGCAAGGGCAGGGCGGAGACGGCGGTCATAGGTCGGTGATGCGCACTTCGTTCGGATTGGTATGCATGTCGATCACGCGGCAGTCGCCGCACATCTTGAGCCGCTCGGCCGCGGCGCCCTGGAAGGCGGCGTGGCCGGCGAGCTTGACGAGCATGGTCTCGATCGCGCGCAGCGTGCCGAAAGGCTTGCCGCAGCGGATGCAGCGGAAGGGCTCGCTCTCGTGCAGCACGCGCGCGGCGCGCCGCGCCTTGCCCTCATCGGCCAGCCACAGCCGCGGCTGCAGCGTGATCGCATGCTCGGGGCACGTGGTCTCGCACAGGCCGCACTGCACGCAGTTCTTCTCGATGAAGCGCAGTTGCGGCCGCTCGGGGTTGTCGAGCAGCGCGCCGGCGGGGCAGGCGCCGACGCAGCTCAGGCACAGCGTGCAGGCGTTGGTATCCACGACGAGGCTGCCGAAGGGCGACGCGGCGGGCAGGGGAACCTCATCGACCGGCGTAGGCGCCTGCGCGACCAGGTGATCGAGCGCCAGTTCCAACGTCGCACGCTTGTCGGCTTGCGCGGCGAAGGTGGCGGCGCGCGCGACGCCGGCGGCAGGCGGCTCGCGCAGCGCGGCGGCGAGCGCGAGCAAATCGCGCGCCTCGCGTGCCTCGATCAGCGCGAAGTGCCGGCCCGCATAGCCGAGACCGTTCAACAGCGCTTGCGCGACCGCCATCTGCTCGGCCAGCGCGGCGCGGTAGTGCGGCGCTTCCTCGTCGGTCAGGAGCACCCACACCTGGCTCGCGCCCTGCGCGATCGCGGCGAGCCACAGGTCCAGCCCGATGCTGGCGGTGTGCCACACCGCGACGGGCAGCACGCGCGCCGGCACGCCGTGGATGGCCTTGTCGATGCGCGCGGTGCGGCCCAGTTCGTCGACCACGCGCACGCCGGCGACTTCGCTGTGGATCAGCAGCGCCGCATCGCGGCCACCGGCGTTGGCGTAGGCCGTGAGCATCGTGCGTAGGCGCAGGCCTTGGTCGGCCGCCGACGGATAGGCGAAGGAGATCGCGCCGCTCGGGCACACCGTGCTGCAGGCGCCGCAGCCCACGCACAGGTGCGGCTCGACGGCGATGCCGCCCGTGGGCTTGGCCGCGCCGGTGGTGGCGCCTTCCGGCCCGCCGCGCTGCTTGCCCTGCGGCTTGCCCTTGAGCGATGCGTCGCTGCGGATCGCCTGCGCCGAGCAGACGTCGATGCAGGCGGTGCAGCCGATCTGCTCGTTGCGGCTGTGCGCGCACAGCCGCTGCTGGTAGGCGAAGAACCTGGGTTTCTCGAACTCGCCGGTGAGCTCGCGCAACTCCAGAACCGCCTTCATCAGCGCGCGCTCGTCGCTGCCGGTGTGGAAATAGCCCTGCGGCGGCTGGTGCATCGTGAACGCCCGCTGCTCGCGCAGATCGAGCACGAGATCGAAGTGCTCGCGGAAGGTCTCCGCTGCGCGCTCGAAATCGATCGCCCCGGCCGCCGCACAGACGCGCACGCATTCGCGGTGGCTCTTGCAGGCCTCGAGGTCGATCTGGTAGCTGAAGTCGATGGCGCCCTCGGGGCAGACTTCCAGACAGGCGTTGCAGCGCGTGCAGAGGTCGAGGTCGATGGGGTTGCCGCGCTCCCATTGCGCCTCGAAGGCGCCCAGCCAGCCGGCCAGGCGCGTCAGCCGGCCGCTGTGCACGGCCCAGCGGTGCGCCTGCGCGAGGGCCCCGCCGCGCTCGACGAGCAGGTTCACGTCGAGCTTGTCGGCCAGCAACTCCGCGGCGCGCTCGGCCGCATCGGCCGGGCCGACGATCAGGCAGCGCCCGCCCGACCGATAGCTCACGGTCGGCACCGGCGCCGGCATCGGCAACTGCGCGGCGGCGAGCAGCGCGGCGATCTTCGGCGTGGCTCGGGCGCCGTCGCGCGACCAGCCGCCCGTCTCGCGGATGTTGACGAAGCGGATCGGCCGCTCCTCGATGCTCGCCGCGCCCTCCGTCTGCGCGTTCAGCTCGACGAACAAGCGGCTTTCCTGCGTGCACGCGACGAGCAGCGGCTCGCCCGCCTCGCCGGTGGCCTTGGCCGCGCGCTGGAAGGCGCCGGCCTCGCGGCGGCACAGCAGCGTGTGCGTCGTCTCGAGGCCGTCAGGGCTCGCGCCCGGCGTCGCCGTCAGCGCCTGGCTCAGAGCCGGCACGTCCAGCGGCATCGTCCGATTGCAATCGCAGATCAGGGTCTTCATGAGGGGCCGGTTCGGGGGGGTCGCAAGGAAACGCCGGGCCGCCCCAAGTTTCCTTGACCCCCTCGGGGGGCGGAAACGGCGCAGCCGTTTCCTGGGGGCGGTCGGTACACAGGCCGAGGAATTGCGCCTGCGCCATCTTCCGCAGCATGGACAGCGGCAGCGGGTCGGGCTTGTTGTAGTCGTCGATGTAAGTGTCCAGCCCGTCCATCACGTTGAACTGCGGATCGCTGAACAGCTTCTTCAAGGCGGCGTTGCGCACGTCGGCGTCGACCTCGGGGGCGACGAAGCGGGTGAAGTCGGACTCCCGGGTGAGCTGCGCCACGTCGGCCAAGGTCGGTGGCGGTTCGCGGGGCGGCAGCGGCTCGGGCGGGGTAACGGGCACCGACGGGGGCATCGGCGGCTCGGGCGGCGGTACCGCCTCGGCCTGCGGCACGGCGTCACGCGCTTCGGCCTTGCGCCGCGACCAGCGCGAGAGGAATCCGGAGCTCGTGTCGTCGTTCATGGCGGCTACCGCTGTTCGGGAGCGCGGAACGACGCCGGCCGCTTGCGCTCCTTCGGCTCGGGCCGGTAGTGCTCGTCGGCATACACCTGCAGCCATTCGCGCACGTCGGCCGGCAGCGGCACGTTGTCGACGCGCTCCTGCGCATCCATCAGCCGGCCGGCTTCGTTGTACGACAGGGTCACCAGCTCCGGCCAGGCGCGCGACGGATCCTCGTCATCGATGCGCCACATCACGAACCACACCGGCGCACCCGACGTGAGATTGAGGTAATAGCCCTCGCCCTCGTCGCGATGCAGGCTGACGTCGAAGCCCGGATACAGAATTTGCGCGGTTCGCCCATCGTCGCGCAGCGTGTGGGACGCGCTGCCGAATTCGCCGCTGTCGATCAGCACATCCACGATGCGGAATTGCCAGTCTTCCCAGGCATTGGGTTGCCTGCGGCGCTCGACGAGCACTGCGACGCGGAGCGTGGTGGCTTCCATGGGTGAGCGGCCCAGTATAGGCACAGCTCGCTCCGCATTGCACCAGATTGGGGTCGACCCTTATTGAACCCCGTTTTGAACAGAAACCTAATGGACGCTGATCTGCACGTTCGTGCATATCCATGACATCGCTGGAGCGATCATGAGCCAAAGCCACCAATCCAAGTTGGGTCTCAAGTTGGGTCGTCGGCAAGCATTGGCTGGCGCAGGCGCCGCGGGCGCTCTCGCAGCCGCCGCCGTCGTACTCAAGACCACCCTACCCGACGCCACCGCGCCGCCGCAACCCACCGGCAAGCCCAAGCCCGACGAAGGCGGCGGCTACCGCGTCACCGAGCACGTGATGCGGTACTACCAGACCACGAAGGTCTGAAGGGGGCACCATGCTGCTTACGCGCAAGACAGATCCAGGCGCTGTCGCTTCGTCGAGCCTGGTGGCGAGCCTCGCGCGCGGCGTGTCGCGCACGATCCCGACGATGGACCGCCGCGCCTTCCTGCGCCGCTCCGGGCTCGGTGTCGGTGTCGGCCTCGCGGCCACGCAACTCACGCTGGTGAAGAAGGCGCAAGCCGCCGACAGCAACGCGCCCGCCCCGTGTGCGGCCACTGCTCGGTGGGCTGCGCGATCGACGCGGTGGTCGAGAACGGCGTGTGGGTGCGCCAGGAGCCGGTGTTCGATTCGCCGATCAACCTCGGCGCGCATTGCGCCAAGGGGGCCGCGGTGCGCGAGCACGGCCATGGCGAGTTCCGCCTGAAGTACCCGATGAAGCTCGTCAACGGCAAGTACGAGCGCATCTCGTGGGACCAGGCGCTCAACGAGGTGAGCGCGAAGATGCTCGATCTGCGCAAGCAGAGCGGTGTCGACTCGATCTTCATCGTCGGCTCGTCGAAGCACAGCAACGAGCAGGCGTACCTCTTGCGCAAGTGGATGACGCTGTGGGGCAGCAACAACTGCGACCACCAGGCGCGCATCTGCCACTCGACCACCGTCGCCGGCGTCGCCAACACCTGGGGCTACGGCGCGATGACGAACTCGTACAACGACATGCAGAACTCGAAGGCTGCGTTGTACATCGGCTCGAACGCCGCCGAGGCGCACCCGGTGTCGATGCTGCACATGCTGCATGCCAAGGAGACCGGCTGCAAGATGATCGTCGTCGACCCGCGCTTCACGCGCACGGCGGCGAAGGCTGATGAATACGTGCGCCTGCGCTCGGGCACCGACATCGCGTTCATCTTCGGCATGCTGCACCACATCTTCAAGAACGGCTGGGAAGACAAGCAGTTCATCGCCGACCGCGTCTACGGCATGGACAAGGTGCGCGACGAGGTGATGGCGAAGTGGACGCCGGACAAGGTGCAGGAGGTCTGCGGCGTCGACGAGGCCACGGTGCTGAAGGTCGCCGAGATCATGGCGAAGAACCGGCCGAGCACCATCGTCTGGTGCATGGGGCAGACGCAGCACACCATCGGCAATGCGATCGTGCGTGCGTCGTGCATCCTGCAACTGGCGCTGGGCAACATCGGCGTTTCCGGCGGCGGCGCGAACATCTTCCGCGGCCACGACAACGTGCAGGGCGCCACCGACGTCGGCCCCAACCCCGACTCGCTGCCCGGCTACTACGGCCTGGCCGAAGGCGCGTTCAAGCACTTCGCCAAGGCCTGGAACGTCGACTTCGAGTGGATCAAGAAGCAGTACGCGCCGGGCATGATGGCCAAGCCCGGCATGACGGTGTCGCGCTGGATCGACGGCGTGCTCGAGAAGAACGAGCTGATCGACCAGGACAGCAACCTGCGAGGCCTCTTCTTCTGGGGCCATGCGCCGAACTCGCAGACGCGCGGGCTCGAGATGAAGAAGGCGATGGACAAGCTCGACCTGCTCGTCGTCATCGACCCCTTCCCGTCGGCCACCGCGGCGATGGCGGCGATGCCTGGCAAGCCGGAAGACCTGAACCCCAACCGCGCGGTCTACCTGCTGCCCGCGTGCACGCAGTTCGAGACCAGCGGCTCATGCACCGCGAGCAACCGCTCGCTGCAATGGCGCGAGAAGGTCATCGACCCGCTGTGGGAATCGCGCTCGGATCAGATGATCATGTACCAGCTCGCGCAGAAGCTCGGCTTCGGCAACGAGCTGGTGAAGAACTACAAGCTGCAGAAGATCAAGGGCCTCGACGAACCGCTGCCCGACGACATCCTGCGCGAGATCAACCGCAGTGTGTGGACCATCGGCTACACCGGCCAGAGCCCCGAGCGGCTGCAGGCGCACATGCGCAACATGAACGTGTTCGACGTGAAGACGCTCAAGGCCAAGGGCGGCGTCGACAAGGCCACCGGCTACTCGCTCGACGGCGACTACTTCGGCCTGCCGTGGCCGTGCTACGGCACGCCGGCGCTGAAGCACCCGGGCTCGGCGAACCTCTACGACACCAGCAAGCACGTGATGGAAGGCGGCGGCAACTTCCGCGCGAACTTCGGTGTCGAGAAGGACGGCGTCAATCTGCTGGCGGCCGACGGCTCGCACAGCAAGGGCGCCGAGCTCACCACCGGCTATCCGGAGTTCGACCACCTGCTGCTGAAGAAGCTCGGCTGGTGGGACGAGCTCACCGAAGACGAGAAGAAGGCCGCCGAAGGCAAGAACTGGAAGACCGATTCGTCGGGCGGCATCATCCGCGTGACGATGAAGAACCACGGCTGCCACCCGTTCGGCAATGCGCGGGCGAGGGCGGTGGTGTGGAACTTCCCCGATCCGATCCCGCTGCACCGCGAGCCGCTGTTCAGCAACCGGCCGGACCTGATCGAGAAATACCCGACGCACGACGACAAGAAGGCGTTCTGGCGCCTGCCCACGCTCTACAAGTCGGTGCAGGAAAAGAACAAGGACATCGGCAAGACCTTCCCGCTGATCATGACCAGCGGGCGCCTGGTCGAGTACGAAGGCGGCGGCGAGGAGACGCGCTCGAACCCGTGGCTGGCCGAGCTGCAGCAGGAGATGTTCGTCGAGATCAACCCGAAGGCGGCCAACGACCGCGGCATCCGCAACGGCGACTGGGTGTGGGTGAAGACGCCGCCGATGGTCGCGGTGCCCGAGTTCAAGGGCTTGCGCGTGAAGGCGCAGGTGACCGAGCGCGTCGCGCCCGACACCGTGTTCCTGCCCTTCCACTTCTCGGGCCGCTGGGGCGGCGTCGATCTCGCGCCGTATTACCCCGAGGGCGCCAAGCCGGTGATCCGCGGCGAGGCGATCAACACCGCCACCACCTATGGCTACGACAGCGTGACGATGATGCAAGAGACCAAGACCACGGTGTGCCAGGTCGAGCGTGCAGCATAGGAGACCACGATGGCTCGAATGAAGTTCATCTGCGATGCCGAGCGCTGCATCGAGTGCAACAGCTGCACCACGGCATGCAAGGCCGAGCACGACGTGCCCTGGGGCGTGAACCGCCGGCGCGTGGTCACGCTCAACGACGGCGTGCCCGGCGAGAAGAGCATCTCGGTGGCCTGCATGCACTGCTCGGATGCGCCGTGCATTGCGGTGTGCCCGGTCGACTGCATCTACCACACCGAGGAAGGCGTGGTGCTGCACGACAAGGACGTGTGCATCGGCTGCGGCTACTGCTCGTATGCCTGCCCCTTCGGCGCGCCGCAGTTCCCGAGCAACGGCACCTTCGGCCTGCGCGGCAAGATGGACAAGTGCACCTTCTGCGCCGGCGGCCCCGAGGCCAATGGCAGTGCCGCCGAGTTCGAGAAGTACGGGCGCAACCGCCTGGCCGAAGGCAAGCTGCCGGCCTGCGCCGAGATGTGCTCGACCAAGGCGCTGCTCGGCGGTGACGGCGACGTGGTGGCCGACATCTTCCGCAACCGCGTGCTGGTGCGCGGCAAGGGCAGCGAGGTCTGGGGCTGGGGCACGGCTTACGGCAAACCCAAATGATGGACCACCCCCTACGGCCTTCGGCCGCCCCCTCAAGGGGGCGCCACTGGCGGACCGGCGGAGCCGGATCCGCGGTGGCCGCTTGGCTGCTTGCCTCGGCGATCGTCGCGCTGCTCGCGGCCTGCGGCGAGAAGCCGCAGAGCGCCGGCCACAAGCCCGATGCCGAACCCTGGCAGGGCGCGCAGACCGTGTACACCGCGCCCGGCTGGAAGCCCGCCGACCGCGCGAGCTGGGAGCAGCAGATCCGCAGCCGCAACCAGGGTCAGAACGAGTACGCGCGCACGCCGGTGACGCAATGACCTAGACACGAGGTGCACGCCATGGGGCAAAGCTCGGCGATCCTCCTGCGCTGCATGCTGGCCATGACGCTGGCCGCGCTGTGCTGCGCCGCCTCCGCGCAGCAGGCGGCTTCCGCGCCAGCGTCTGCGGCGATGAAGGGCCCGCCCGCCGGCTTCGTCGCGCCGCCGGAGCCGCAGCCGAACGAGACCAACGCGCAGCGCGCGAAGACGCAGCCGGGCAACAACGCGCCGTTCTGGCGCCAGGTGCGACAGTCCGGCGAGAACGAGGGCTTCAGCACGCTGCCCGGCGCCGAGAAGGGCGTGCTGATCCAGCGCTTCGTGCAGTACCCCGGCTCACGCGTCACCAACGCCGGCGAGGCGTGGCGCCAGGTGCGTGACCGCTGGATCATTCCGTACGGCGGCGCGCTGCTGTTCATCGTGCTGCTCGCGCTGGCGCTGTTCTATTGGCGCAAGGGGCCGATCGGCGGCCATGAGCCCGACACCGGCCGCCAGATCGAGCGCTTCACGCCCTTCGAGCGCGCGGCGCACTGGACCAATGCGATCGCTTTCGTGCTGCTCGCGGTGTCCGGCCTCGTGATGGCTTTCGGCAAGGCGCTGCTGCTGCCGCTGATCGGCCACACGCTGTTCGGCTGGCTCACCTATGCGCTGAAGAACATCCATAACTTCGCCGGCCCGCTGTTTGCGGTGTCGCTGCTGGTGGTGATCGTCACATTCGTGCGCGACGAGATGTTCGAGAGCGCCGACTGGGCCTGGCTGCGGCGCTTCGGCGGCCTGTTCGGCGGTGCCGAGGTGCCGCCCCCGCGCTTCAATGCCGGCGAGAAGGTGCTGTTCTGGATCGGCGCGCTGGCGCTCGGCGTCGTCGTCGTCTCGTCCGGCCTCGTGCTCGACAAGCTGCTGCCCGGGCTCGACTACCTGCGCGGTGACATGCAGCTCGCGCACATGGTGCATGCCACCGCGGCCGTGCTGATGATGGCCGCCTTCCTCGGCCACATCTACATGGGCACCATCGGCATGAAGGGCGCGTACAAGGCGATGCGCCACGGCCAGGTCGACGAGGCCTGGGCCAAGGAGCACCACGCGCTGTGGTACGAGGACATCCGCGCCGGCAAGATCCCGGCGCAGCGCTCGCAGCCCGAGCCACCACCGATGACGAGGGGCGCATGAAGACCATCCTCACGACGCTTGTCGTGTGCCTGGCCGGCGCGGCGGCGGCCAAGCTGCCGGCGCCATCCGACGAGGCCAAGGCCAAGGCCGCCGAGGCCGCGGCCAAGACCGCCTGGACCGCCAAGGTCGCCGACTACCAGGCGTGCAAAGCGATGGACAAGGTCGCCGCCGCCTACCTGGCCGAGGCGAAGAAGGCCGGCAAGGAGGTGAAGCCCACCGCGACGCCGCCGTGCGCCGACCCCGGCCCCTTCGTCTACGCGCCGTCGGCGAGCGCGCCCGCGTCTGCTGCATCGGCGGTGGCCGCGAAGAAGTAGTACCGTCGGGGGCATGCTTCCCGAATCCGCTGATCCGCTGGCCTTCGACGCTTCACCCGACTGGACGCCGCTGCCCGATGCGCCGCGCCTGACGCAGGCGTCCGTTCAACTTCTGCGCGAGATCCACATCGTCGACGAGTACGGCGACACGCGCAGCATCAGCATCCCGGCCGAGCGGCCGCTCACCGTGTTCGTCGACAAGCGCGAGCTCGTCACCCTGATGACGCTCGGTGCCTGCCCCGAGCTGCTGGTGCTCGGCTACCTGCGCAACCAGCGGCTGATCGGGCGCTTAAGCGATGTCGACTCGATCACCGTCGATTGGGACGTGAGCGCTGCGGCGGTGAAGACCCGTGCCGGCATCCACGACATCGAGCGCAAGACATCGCGCCGCGTCGTCACCACCGGCTGCGGCCAGGGCACGGTGTTCGGCGACGTGATGGCCAGCTTCGACGAGCTGAAGCTGCCCAGCGCCCAGCAGGCGCGCATCAAGCAGAGCACGCTCAACGGCATGCTCGAGGTCATGCGCCAGCGCAACAGCGTGCACCGCCGCGCGGGCTCGGTGCACGGCTGCGCGCTGTTCCGCGGTGCCGAGATGCTGACCTTCGTCGAGGACGTGGGCCGCCACAACGCGATCGACACCATCGCCGGCTGGATGATGCTGCACGGCGTCGATGGCGCCGACAAGGCCTTCTACACGACGGGGCGGCTGACCAGCGAGATGGTGATGAAGGCCGCGCAGATGGGCGTGCCCATCATCGTGTCGCGCAACGGCGTCACGGCGATGGGCCACGAGCTGGCGACCAAGCTCGGGATGACGCTGTTCGGCCGCGCGGCGAACCGCCACTTCCTCTGCTACACGGGGACCGAGCGCTTCGATTCGGAACCCGAGCCTCAGCGCCCGCCGGTGCGCGTCGTGTCGGGTTGATTCGTAGGGTGGGCTTCAGCCCACGCGGCGCTCACACGAGTCCATCGAAGAGCCACACGTCGACGAGCTCGCCCGCCGCCACCGAGCCTTGCTCGTGGCCGAGCACGAGCAGCGCATTGGCCTCGCTCATGCTGCGCAGGATGCCCGCGCCTTGCGATCCGGTGAGGCGCACCTCGAAGCCGCCGCCCACGGCCGGCGCGACGATCGCGCGCTGGAACTCGGTGCGCCCCGGGCGCTTGCGGATCGCAGTCGCGCAGCGCGCCTGCAGCACCGGCAGCGGCTCAGGTGTTGCGCCGGCCAGCGCGATCAGCGCGTCGCGCGCGAACACGTAGAAGGTGACCAGCGCCGCCACCGGGTTGCCCGGCAGCGCGAACATCCACAGCGGCTTGTCGGTGCCGCCGAGGGCGCCGAACGCGAACGGCCGCCCCGGGCGCATCGCGATCTTCCAGAACGCGACTTCGCCGAGCTGCGCCAGCACGTCACGCGTGTAGTCCGCATCGCCGGCGCTGACGCCGCCACTGGTGAGTACGGCATCGGCCTGCTGCACGCTCGCCTGCTGCAGCGCGGCCTGCAAGGCCTGGGGATCGTCGCGCACCAGGCCGAGGTCGACGACCTCCATGCCCAGCCGCTGCAGCGCGCCCATCAGGCTGAAGCGGTTGCTGTCGTAGACACAGCCGGGCCTCAGCGCCTCGCCCAAGGTGCAGATCTCGTTGCCGGTGGAAAACAGCGCCACGCGCAGCCGGCGCTTCACACGCACCTGCTCGATGCCGAGTGACGCGATCAGCCCGAGGTCGGCGGGCCGCAGCAGGCGGCCGCTGCGCAGCGCCGGGTGGTCACGCTTCAGGTCTTCGCCGCGGCGACGGCGGTTCTCGCCGGGCTTCAGCACACGCGGCTCGATGCGCACCTGCGCGCCCTCATTGAGCACCTGGCACAGCTCCAGCGGCACCACGGTGTCGGCGCCCGCCGGCATCACGGCGCCGGTCATGATGCGCACGCAGTGGCCCGGTTGCACGGTGATCGGGCTCGCATCGCCGGCCATCACGGTGCCCGCGGCGCGCAGCTCCAGCGCAGCATCGGCGCGCAGCGCAGCGCCATCGAAGGCATAGCCGTCCACCGCCGAGTTGTCGTGCGCGGGGACATCGATCGGCGAGATCACGTCGGCCGCCAGCACGCGGCCGAGCGCCTGCACCAGTGGGACCTCTTCATCGCCGGCAATCGGCTGCAGCCGCGCGGCGATGGCGGCGCGCGCTTGCGCAACGCTCAGCTTCTCGTCGTTGGCGGCCAGCGGGGAGGGACCGAGATCGGACATGGCGTGATTTTGCCTATGCAACGGCCAGCATATCGCCAGTCGCTGCCGCAAGACGAGAATGGCAGGCGATGGACTCGATCGCCCAAGGCTTGCTGTTGGCGCTGCAGTTGATCGCCCGTGCCGATGGCGAGCTGCTGCGCATCGTGTCACTGTCGCTGCGCGTCAGCG